>JAJYAH010000082.1 GCA_021779635.1 Pseudomonadota bacterium
ATCTCTAAAGAATTCGCCGTACCAGTGCAGCGACCAGCCGCCCCACACCGTGACCAGCCGCGAGGCGTTGAACGAATAGATCACCAGGATCACGATCGGCAAATACAGGAACGCAAAGCCCAGCGCGAGCGAGGCGACGTTGAAGCGGGAGAGTCGCGTCGCGGGGTTCATCGGCGGGACTGGTGTGATGCGAGGTGGGCACTTCTGCTCCCCTCCCCCTTGCGGGGAGGGGTCGGGGGTGGGGGTCTCCAGCCGCAGTGCTCGTGGCTTACCCCCCACCCCGACCCTCCCCCGCAAGGGGGGAGGGAGAAGGGCGCCGCTCGCCATGCCGTGCGATGACGCATGATTATCGTCGCCATCACCATCATCATCTTGCGCCTTCGAGCTGGCGGCGCTGCAGGCGGTCGTAGAGCGCGAGGGGCACGAGCAGCAGCGCCAGCAGCACCACCGCGGCGGCGGAGGCGACCGGCCAGTCGCGGTTGGTGAAAAATTCCAGCCACAGCGTCTGGCCGATCATCATCGAGTTCGATCCCGCCAGGAGATCCGGGATCACGAATTCGCCGACGATCGGAATGAAGCACAGCAGGCAGCCGGCGCCGACGCCCGGCAACGACAACGGAAACGTCACCAGCCAGAACGCCGTCCGCGGCGACGAGCCGAGATCGCTCGCCGCCTCCAATAGCGCCGGCTCCATTTTGGCGAGCGTGGCATAGAGCGGCAGGATCATGAACGGCAGATAGGAATAGACGAGCCCCAGAAACATCGCGCTGTCGGTGGAGAGCCACACCAGCGGCGCCGAGATCAGGTGCAAGCCGAGCAGTATTTTGTTGAGCAGGCCGTCATGCTGCAGGATGTTGATCCAGGCATAGATGCGGATCAGAAACGAGGTCCAGAACGGCACGATCACCAGCATCATCGCCACGCTCCGCCAGCGCCGCCGCAGCCGCGCCATGCCGTAGGCGATGGGATAGCCGATCACGAGCAGGATCGCGGTCGAGACCGCGGCCACCACGAGGCTGCGCAGATAGGACGAAAGATAAAGGTCGTCGGAGAACAGCAGCCTGAAATTGTCCAGCGACAGGCTGGCGAAGGAAGCCCTGATCGCGGCAAAGCCCTGCGTCAGGTCGAACACCGGCAGATAGGGCGGCTGCGCGATCGCGGTGTGCGACAGGCTGATCTTGAGCACGAAGCCGAACGGCACCAGGAACAGCAGCGCCATCCACAGATAGGGCGCGATCGCGGCGATCCGCGCCGGGCGGGTGAAGAGGGACGGCGCGCTCATTGCTCCAGCACCACGCAATCGTCGGGCGTGAACCATGCCACCACGCGATGGCTCGCGCTGTAGGCGTCGACATCGAGCCGCGCGGTGTTGGCCATCGACGATCGCAGCACCGCGCCGGTTTCGAGCTTCACTTTGTAGGTGGTGACGCCGCCGAGATAGCTGACCTCGGTCACCACCCCTTCCAGCCGGTTGATGGCCTGCGCGTTGGCCGCATCGGAGACCGGGCCGCGCTTCGACAGCTTGATCTTTTCCGGGCGGATCGCGACGCTGACGATCGCCTTGGTCACCGGCTGGCGCGGCGCGGTGACGATGATGGTGCCGGCGTCGCGCGTCGCAATCGCAAGGCGCCCCGCCTCGCCGGCCCCGACCTGCCCCTCGAACATGTTGACGTCGCCGACGAACTCGGCGATCCAGCGCGAATTCGGCGCCTCGTAAAGTTCGCGCGGTTTCGCCACCTGTTCGAGGCGGCCACGGTCCATCACGCCGATCCGGTCGGCCACCGTCATCGCCTCTTCCTGGTCGTGGGTGACGATGATGAAGGTCATGCCGAGCCGGCGCTGCAGCTCCATCAATTCGGCCTGCGTGCTTTCGCGCAGCTTCTTGTCGAGCGCCGCCAGCGGCTCGTCGAGCAACAACACCTGGGGCCGGCGCGCCAGCGAACGCGCCAGCGCCACGCGCTGCTTCTGGCCGCCGGAGAGCTGATCCGGCCGGCGTTTCTCCAGGCCCTCGAGCCGGACCAGCGCGACCATCTCGGCGACGCGGGCGTCGATCTCGGATCGCGGCATGCGCGCGCGCTTCAATCCGAACGCGATGTTGTCGCGCACATTGAGATGCGGAAACAGCGCGTAGTTCTGGAACATCATGTTGACCGGACGCTGATGCGGCAGAACCTGCGCGATGTCTTCGCCGCCAAGCAGGATCCGGCCCTCGTCCGGCGTCTCGAAACCGGCGAGCATCCGCAACAGCGTGGTCTTGCCGCAACCGCTCGGACCGAGCAGGGCGAAGAACTCGCCGGCCCTGATGTCGAGCGACACCCCGTCCACCGCCCGCACCGCGCCGAACTTCTTCACCACCGCGTCGAAGCGCAGCAAGGGAACGTCGAACGCGGCGATTGGCGGCCCGGGAGCCAATAATTCCTCAGCCATGATGCCAGTTAAGCCCCATCGTCGCCGCACGCTAGCGGCGGATCGGCGGCGGCTCAAGCGGATGTCGCCATGAACGCGGCCGTCAATTCCGGTCCGAACGCCTGACCGAGATGCGGGGAGAATACCGGTTTCGCGCCAGGAAAACGCGCCAAGGCCAGCAAGCCCTAGCCGGTCTTGCGAGCAGGTTCCATCGCATTGCCGCCGCTGCGGCCGACCAGCGTCGAATACTGCCTGATCGGCGCCGGTTTGCCGATGAAGTATCCCTGCACCTGGCAGCAATTGGCCTTGCGCAGAAACTCGAGCTGCTCCTGGGTCTCCACGCCTTCCGCCATGATCGGAATGTCCAGACCAAGGCCGAGCCCGATCACCGCACGGATGATCGCCGCCGACTGCGAGTTGGTGCCGAGGTTCATCACAAAGGTCCGGTCGATCTTGATCTTGTCGAACGGGAATGCCTGCAGATAGGTCAGCGAGGAATAGCCGCTGCCGAAATCGTCCATGGCGATCTGTACGCCGAGCGCTTTCAACCGCCGCAGCAGCGCCAGACCGCGGTCCATGTCCTCAATCAGCACGCCTTCGGTGATTTCCAGCTCCAGCCGTCCGGCGGCCAATCCGGTTTCAAACAGGATCGAATGCACGAGACCGACAAGGTCGCCGTGCATGAACTGCGCCGGCGAGAGGTTGACCGCGATCTGCAGCGGCTTCGGCCATGACGCAGCCTCACGACAGGCCTCGCGCAGGATCCATTCGCCCATCTCGACGATCAGGCCGCTCTCTTCGGCCAGCGGAATGAAATCGCTCGGCGGCACGAAGCCGCGCTGCGGATGAATCCACCGCGCCAGCGCCTCGAAACCGATGATCTCCTGAACGGCGTCGCGATGACGCAACACCGCCTGCGGCTGATAATGCAGCGAGAGCTCGCCGTTCTTGATCGCGTGCGAAAGATCCTGATGCAGCGCGCGGCGATCGCGAATCTGCTGGTCCATCTCCGGTTCAAAGATGCTGATCGAGCCGCGCGATTTCGCCTTGGCACGGAACAAGGCCGCGCCGGCATTGGCAAGCAGCGAAGCGGCATCGGCGCCGTTATGGGGGAATACCGAGATGCCGGTGGTGATACCGGTGCGGACCGATCTGCCGTCGATCTCGAACTCGTCCCCCATCGCTTCAACGAGCTGTTCAGCCAGCGCTTTTCCGGCGGCGGGTTGCTTGCCGTCGATGATCAGTCCGAACTCGTCGCCGCTGAGCCGGGCGACGACGCCGCCGCGCGACGATGTCTGGAGCCGCCGCGCCACTTCGATCAGCAGCTTGTCGCCGACCGCATGGCCGAACACATCGTTGATTTCCTTCAGCCCGTCGAGATCGATCGACAGCACCGCGAACTCCTCATCGGTGCCCACGCAGGCCTCGATCATCTGCGCGAGCGCCTGCAGGAATGCCGCGCGGTTCGGCAAATCCGTCAGGCCGTCATGATAGGCCATATGCGCCATCCGAGACTCGGTCTGGCGGCGGTCGGTGACGTCCTCATGGGTCTTGATCAGATATTGCGGCTCGCCGGCATCATCGAGCACCGTCATGCGACGCGTCAGGAACAGCCGCAACCCGTCCTTGGTGCTGATCGGATGTTCCTCGGTCAGCAGGCCGCGCTTCTTGATCGCCGCCTCGTCGCGCGCAACGATCAGCTTGGCTTCCTTCGGGTTGAAAATATCCGCGGCGGTCAAGCCGGTCGCGTCCTCGCGCCGCCGGTTGAGGATGGCCTCCGCGCCACGATTGGCGAGAAGGTATTTTCCGTCGCTGACGCGCTCGACGATCAGCGAAACCGGGATGTTATCGACGACGAGTTCGAGAAACTTCTTGGTATTTTCAAGCTCCTTGGATAGCGATCTGCGGTCGGTGATATCGTCGAACAGCGCGATCAGGAATTCAGGCTGGTTCTTGTCGTTGCGCGCGATCACGCGAACACTGGCCAGAACACGCTTCTCGGTGCCGCGCTCGACGGCGAATTCGTTGCGGAAGTGACCGTCGGGCGCAGCCAGCGCTGCCCGGTCGGCCGCCTCGATGCTTGCCGCGGTCACGGGCTGGAAGATCTCATCGGCGCGCTTGCCGACGATCTTGTCGCGGGAAAAGCGCGAGAAACGCTCGAACGCACGATTGGCGAAAATATAGCGGCCGTCCTCGATGCTCTTGGCCCCCACGCAGACCGGAACATTGTCGAGCACCGATTCCAGAAACTGCTTGGTCGACGCAAGTTGCCTCGACAGCTTGCGCTGTTCACTGCAATCCTCATGCGTCGTCACCGAACCGCCGTTCGGAAGCGCAAAATACCGGACCAAGATCGAGCGCCCGTCGGGCAATTCGGTCACAAGGCCTTCCGGCGATTTGGCGGTTGCATAAAAATACTCGGAACTGAGATTGTGCATCCCGAGCTCGCGCCCGATCTCCAGCAGTTGCGGACCGGTGGCATTTCTGGGGATATCCGAACGTACGACGCCGTAGATCTCGAGATAGCGATCGTTGCAGAATACCACCCGCCTTTGGGAATCCGTCATCACCACGCCCTGATTGAGATTGTTCAGGGCGGAACTGACAAAGGCATTTCTGCGCAGTTGCGAGCGCTTGACCTTGCGCAATGCCGAAAGGATCCACAACGCGACAGCTGCCAGAAAGGAGCAGACCACGATGCCGCCGATCAGCACTTCCCAGATCATCTGGGGGCCGGCCGAGCCGACATAGCTAGCCGGCGCAAAATTATCGGAAGCGGCCGAGGCTTTGCCGAGCGGCACAACGGTCGCGATCAGGCACACGACGACCTGCGCGGAAATCAGAATTTTGCCGCCTGCCTGCCAATTCTTGTCAGCCATCAGTCACCCGCGGATTTCTATGGCGGAGTGTCTGGCTTCGCGGGTTTGGATCGGGTAAACGGGTGCCCATGCAACGCAAAAATGTGACTCAAATTATGGCAATTGCCCTGACATGATTAATGCTTCTCTAACGGGAACCCGGATCGGAAGCGAGCCGCGGAAAAAGCTCGGCGCTTTCCTCGAAAAATCATCCTGAACAAGGCAAAAAGGCGCGAAGGCGATTGATCCCGGACGTGGGGTCAGCTCATCTGGGCCGGATCTGAAATCGGCAAGCCAAGTCCGGACTCGAACTGCGAATGGAAAAAGTTGAGTGCGTCGTGGTCGGAGCCGGAGTGATCGGTCTTGCGGTCGCGCGACGGCTGGCGCAGGCCGGCCGTGAGGTCATCATCCTGGAAGCGGCCGAGGGAATCGGCACCGTCACGTCGTCGCGCAACAGCGAGGTGATCCACGCCGGCATCTATTATCCGGCAGGCAGCCTGATGGCGCGGATGTGCGTCAGCGGCAAGCGCGCGCTCTATCGATATTGCGAGGATCATGGCGTCCCGCATCGAAACTGCGGCAAGCTGATCGTCGCGACGACGCCGAAAGAGACCGCAAAGCTGCAGTCGATCAGGGCTCACGCCGAAGCCAATGGCGTGCTCGACCTGCAAACGCTCAGCGCCGAGGCCGCGCGAGCGCTGGAGCCCGCGCTGAATTGCGACGCAGCCCTGCTCTCGCCTTCCACCGGCATTGTCGACAGCCACGCCTTCATGCTGGCGCTGCGGGGCGACGCCGAGGAAGCAGGCGCGATCTGCGCCTTTCACGCCCCGCTGCTGCGCGCCAGAGCGGCAGCGGGCCGGATCGAACTCGAGGTCGGCGGCGACGCGCCGATCAGCCTTGAATGCGGACTTCTCGTCAATGCCGCAGGGCTCGGCGCCCCCGCGGTCGCGCGCGGCATCGACGGCATGCCGATCGACTTGATACCGCCGGCCTATCTCGCCAAGGGAAACTATTTCAGCTGCCACGCGCGGGCGCCGTTTTCGCGTCTGATCTATCCGGTGCCCGAACCCGGCGGTCTCGGCGTACACCTCACCCTCGACCTGGCGGGGCAGGCCCGGTTTGGTCCTGACGTGGAATGGGTCGATGCCATCGATTACGCCGTCGATCCGGCGCGGGCGGAACGGTTTTATCCGGCGATCCGGCGATACTGGCCGACGCTACCGGACGGCGCGCTGATGCCCAGCTATTCGGGAATTCGTCCCAAGATCGTGCCGCCGGCGGTAGCCGTGCAGGACTTCCTCATCCAGGGCGCAAAGGATCATGGCGTCGACGGGTTGATCAACCTGTTCGGAATCGAATCGCCAGGGCTCACGTCGTCGCTCGCGATCGCCGACCATGTCGGCGATCTGGCTGGCGTGTAACAGCAGTATCGCGGGATCTCTGCCCGCCGTTAGTGCAGGGTCTCGCTTGCGGTATGCCTCAACCGCTCGATCTCGTCCTTAACCATCAATTTCCGGCGCTTCAACTCGGCAATTTGCAGATCGTCTGTGGAAAGATGCACAAGAGCTTCGTGCAATTCGTTTTCGAGAATCTTGTGTTTGCGTTCTAGTTCAACAAGATGCGCCTGCATTGCCATTCGAAACCTCCTCGGTGGAATTAAACCTCAGATTCGATCCGGACGGCCGAGTGTACACGAGCCGGCGAATCTGTCGATGGATATCAAAAATGGCGCTCTCATATTTGGCCGTCATATGTAACCAATCGTGAGGATGGAACCACGGGCCCCTGTGCCGAATCCGGACCATGCAGCCGTGCGCGCCTTGAGCTATCTTAGCGTTGCTAGACAGCGGAAACTCATGATTCCACGACCTTTTCCGTTCCGATCAAATCGGAGAGAGGCGTCGTTTCCTGTCTTTGAGCCGGATTCTTCACTCCGGACGATATTCACCCCAATCGAGTGGGCAGCTTTCACCGGATACGCTCATTGCGGTTCGGGTTCGGAAGTTTCTCAACAGACCGGCAAGAGAGAATGAAGCGAACTTCCCGACCGCGACCACCAGCTTGCGGACCGGGCCGCCAGGGACGATATTCCTTGGACGGCTTTCACAACCATTCGCAATCTCATCGCGTTTTCAGTTAACGTATCCCATGACCGACGAAGATGAGCGCGAACTCCAATCCGAGCTCGCACGGCTGCAGCAGGAGCACCGCGATCTCGACGCGGCGATCGATGCGCTGCATCAATCTCCCGCGCCGGATTTGCTGCGGCTGCAGCGGCTGAAGAAGCGCAAGCTGCAGCTGCGCGACCGCATCGCCTTCATTGAAGACCAGATCACGCCGGATATCATTGCGTAGCCTTCGTCGTTCCGGGAGCGCGAATGAACCGAACCCCGGAATCTCGAGATTGCAGATTCGTGTCTTCGGCGCAGCCCGGGACGCGGGTTGAATTTACCCGCCGGTCAATTCGCGTAGCACGCCTGTGACCTGTAACGGACTGTAGGGTTTCAACAGAAACCGTCCGCCTTCGGGTAGGTCGCGTTCACCCACATTGACGTGGCCGGAAGTCGCGACAATCTTGATCGGCGGCCAGCGTCCCCTGACCGCTCGGGCAAGCTTCAACCCGTCCATGGAACCAGGCATCTGGATGTCGGTGAAGACCACCGTGATATCGCGGCGCGCTTCCAGGATTTCGATCGCTCGATCGGCATTTTCGGCTTCGACAACTTCGAACCCGGCGGCGGCGATGATATCGGCCGCATCCATCCGCAACAGAAACTCATCCTCGACGATCAGCACCACGGGTCTTTTGGAATCGACAAGACCCATGCGTCTCACTCCTTGCGAACATCAACAAGCCGTCGATTTTGTTTTAGTTCCAGCGCTGCCGAATCCGCGAACCAGGACACCGGGCAAGGGTCATCGCATCGCCGCAGGAGAACCGGTTCACGTTTCGAAAGCCGCGGCGATAAATCCAGTCGGGCGTCTCGTATTGGCGCGGTGGAAAAAGATATTCCGGCTTGTCTTGCCCGCTTGACTCAGAAAGAACAAAATAGGAACATTCATTCCTGCCCTCCAGCTGTCCGGGAATTTTGCCATGACCGAACCTGCCAAATCCGAGCCTGCCAATTCCGAACCCGCTTCGCTCTCCGACGTCAGCCGTTACGAGCGGGCCTGCGACGAGGCGATCGCGATGTGCGACGGCAACATGCGCAGCACCATCAAGGCGCTCATCATGGCCAATGAGTATCTGGAGGCGGAATTGCAGGATCTGCAGGCGGCGGCGTCGCACCACGGCAATACCGCAAAATTGCCGCGCGCAAAGGACGATGCCGCCTGATCGAACCGGAGCGACACAATCGGGAGCAACACCATGGCCGATGTCACCTATTACGTTGCGCTGCCATTCCAGCGAGACGACGGCGGCTCGCCGGTCGCGGGCGCTGCGGAAGAATGCCAGAGTTCCTCGGGCGCGCTGCGACGCGCGGAAATCTTGTCAAAGACCGCGGGCTGCGTCGGCGCGGTCGCGTTCAGCCGCACCGGCGATCCCCTGATCGGCGAATTCAGCGACGCGCAAATGCTGAGAAAATTTGGCGACGTGCCGGATGATCTGAGCGGGCTGTAGTTTCAAAATTCGTATCAGCGCAATTCCCGGAAGAGGGCGTGCACCTCATCGGCGAGCAGCGCCGGCTGTTCCAGCGCCGCGAAATGCCCTCCCTTGGGCATGACGCTCCAGCGGCGAATGTCGGTGAACACGCGCGCCGCCGCGCTGCGCGGCGGCCTGAGTATCTCGCGCGGGAATTGCGCGTAGCCGGTGGGCACCGAGATGGTTTCGCCGGCGGGCAGGACCGGTGAGCCGTGCAGGCGGGCATAATAGGGCCAGAACGACGACCCGATCGCGCCGGTGAACCAGTAGAGGGCGATGTCGGCGAGCATGCGGTCCCGACTTATCGCGCTCTCGACGTCGCCACCGCAATCCGACCAGGCGCGGAATTTCTCCACGATCCATGCTGCAAGCCCGGCAGGCGAATCCGTGAGACCGAAGGCCAGCGTCTGCGGGCGGGTGCCCTGGATCCACTGGTAACCGGTCTCCTCGCGCGTCCAGTGCGCGAGATCGCCGAGGTAACGCTTCTCTTCATCGTTCGGATCGGGAAAGGCTGCGGCATCGCGGCCTGCGGCCATCATAAAATTGACGTGGATCCCGATCATCCGATCCTTGTGCGCATAGCCGAGCCGGCTGGTGACCGCGGCACCCCAATCGCCGCCTTGCGCGCCGAAACGGCGGTAACCAAGCACATCATGCATCAGGGTTGCGACGCAATCGGCGATTTCGGGAACGCCGAATCGCTTTTGGCCGGGCCGAAAGGACAGGCCGTATCCAGGCAAGGACGGCGCCACCACGGTGAAGGCATCGCGCGCGTCGCCACCGAAGCGGGCGGGGTCGGTGAGGCGCGGAATGATCTCGAGAAACTCGAACACCGAGCCCGGCCAGCCATGCAGCAGGAGCAGCGGCATCGGGTTCGGGCCGACGCCGGGCACCTGCAGATAATGCAGGTCGATGCCGTCGAGCGGGACGCGGAATTGCGGAAAGACGTTGAGTGCGGCTTCCTCCGCCCGCCAGTCAAACCCGTCACGCCAGTATTCCGTAAGCTCGCGAAGATAGGCAACATCGGTGCCATAGGCCCAGGCCTCGCCGGGCGCCTGGTCGGGAAAGCGTGAACGGGCGAGGCGCTCGCGCAGGTCGGCGAGGTCGGCGTCCGGGACGTGAAGCGTGAAGGGCGTGGGTTTGATGGTCATGACGTCCTGCTCGTTATGTTTCCGTTACTTTTCATGCCGCCGTTGCGCCTTGCGCACATACATGGCTCGATCGGCCTCTTCCAGCGCCTTGCCGGCTTCGGCATGCGGGCCGAGCAGCGCGACCCCGGCGGATACGCCTGCGGTGGCGGTGTGGCCGCGAAACACGAATGTCAGCCGATCGATGGCTTGTTCCAGCGCCGCCGCCTTGGCGTGCGCGTCGGTTTCGCTGAGATGCCACAGCAGCAACGCAAACTCATCGCCTCCCAGCCGGCCGATCACATCGGAAGAACGCACCTGACGCTGCAGTTCGGCCACGATGGCCTTCAACACCTCGTCGCCCGCGGCGTGCCCAAACGCGTCGTTGATCGGCTTTAAGCGATCGACATCGAGCACGATCAGCGCGCCGCTGGCGTGATAGCGCTTGATATAGGCGATGGAGCGATTGAGCTCGCGCTCGAACCCGCGCCGGTTGAGTATATCCAGCAGGAAATCGGTATCGGCGTGCGCCTGTAATTCGTCGATCCGCTTCAGCGCCTCTGCCAATTCGGCCCTGAGCCGGCGAACGATCGATTTGCCATCGTTGGATGTGACCAGCAGCCGCGATGGCGACGCCGGCTGGGCCTTGCGCCGCCGGACGCGCGGCGGGGCCGCCTTGCGCCCCGCGACGCTGCCTTTGCGGCGTTTTGAGGTGCCCGAAGCGGTCGATCTTGCCTTCTTCTTCATGGGCATCCTTGAGAGGAGGCTTGCCGGGATTCACCAAGACAGGATAGTCCATTCCGGCCCCCTTGCCACGGCTTGCCGAACCTTGGGCCAATCCTATAATCCGGCCTATGTTTTTGGATTCCCGAAAAGAATTGACCGCATGACCGCGCCTGTAGCCATCATCATGGGAAGCCAGTCGGACTGGGACACCATGCGCCATACCGCCGAAACCCTGGCCGCGCTCGGCGTGGCTTGCGAAAAACACATCGTCTCGGCCCACCGCACCCCGGACCGGCTGTTCGCCTTTGCCAAGGGCGCGAAGGCGGCCGGCTTCAAGATCATTATCGCCGGCGCCGGCGGCGCCGCCCATCTGCCGGGCATGACCGCGTCGCTGACAGAACTTCCGGTATTCGGCGTTCCCATCGAATCGAAGGCGTTGTCCGGTGTCGATTCGCTCTATTCCATCGTCCAGATGCCGGCCGGGATTCCGGTCGGAACGCTGGCGATCGGCAAGCCCGGCGCTATCAACGCCGCGCTGCTCGCCGCCGGCGTGCTCGCGCTGAACGATCCGGCGCTGTCGGGCCGACTGCTGGCCTGGCGCAAGCAGCAGACCGAAGCGGTGGGCGAGCGCCCGGAGGGATCGGCGTGACGGCGTCCAATCAGGTGAAGCTGAAGCCCGGCGACACCATCGGAATTCTCGGCGGCGGACAACTGGGCCGGATGCTGGCGATGGCGGCGGCGCGGCTGGGCTTGCGGTGCCAGGTGTTTTCACCGGACCCGGATTCGCCGGCGTTCGATGTCGTGCTGAACGCGACATGCGCCGAATATGCCGATGTCGAGGCGCTGGAACTGTTCGCCAGCGACGTCGACGTCATCACCTACGAATTCGAAAACGTGCCGGCGGCCTCCGCGATGATCCTGGCGGCGCGCCGGCCGGTGCTGCCCGACCGGAAGATCCTGGAAACCACCCAGGATCGGCTGGCCGAAAAGGACTTCGTCACGCGGCTCGGCATCGGCACCGCCGATTACGCCGACATATCGTCGGCCTCGGCGTTGCAGACCGCGATCGCGCGCATCGGCCTGCCCGCGGTGATCAAGACCCGCCGCTTCGGCTATGATGGCAAGGGCCAGGCGATCATCCGCAGCGGCGACGATCTGGATCAGGTCTGGGAGAACCTCGCCACAAAATCCGCGATCCTCGAGGCCTTTATTCCGTTCGAGCGCGAGATCTCGGTGATCGCCGCGCGTAGTGCCGACGGCCGGGTCGAATGCTTCGACGTCACCGAAAACGAGCACAGCGACCACATCCTGAAATTCTCCCGCGCGCCGGCTGCGATCTCCGATGCGCTGGCGGCGCAGGCGCGCGGCATCGCCGAGCGGATCGCGCACGCCCTGAATTATGTCGGCGTGCTCGCGGTTGAAATGTTCGTGGTACCCGGAGATGGCGGGCCGAAGGTTCTGGTCAACGAGATTGCGCCGCGGGTGCATAATTCCGGGCACTGGACGCTGGACGGCGCCTCGATCTCCCAGTTCGAGCAGCACATCCGCGCCATTGCCGGCTGGCCGCTCGGCAAGCCGGTCCGTCATGGCCCCGTCACCATGACCAATTTGATCGGGGACGATATCAACGACTACGAGCGATGGCTGACGGTGCCGGGCGCGACGCTCCATCTCTATGGCAAGGGGCCGCCGCGGCCGGGCCGCAAGATGGGCCATGTGACGCAGGTCGCGCCGCCAAAAACGCCCTGATCGGGATTGAAAAAGGACCGATTTGGCCGTGCGATGGTGCTTGCGCAGGTGGACATTCCCGCCTTGATCTGATACATCCGCGCGCTTGAGGTTAAGGGTCAGGCTTTTCGCCAGCTCTTTGCCTTACCAGATTCCAATCCGATCAATTGAAAGAGGATGCCGCGTGCAGGTTCTCGTTCGCGATAACAATGTCGATCAAGCTCTCAAGGCGCTGAAGAAGAAGATGCAGCGCGAGGGCATTTTCCGCGAGATGAAGCTCCGCGGCCACTACGAAAAGCCTTCCGAGAAAAAGGCCCGTGAAAAGGCCGAAGCGGTACGCCGCGCGCGCAAGCTCGCCCGCAAGAAGCTGCAGCGCGAAGGGTTGCTGCCGATGAAGCCGAAGCCGGTGTTTGGCGCCGGTCCGGGCGCTGAACGTGGCGCCGGCGGCCGCGGTGGTCCGGGCGCGGGCCCGCGCGGGCCGCGCTGATCTAAAATTTTGCAGATCCGGATTTGATGACGCGGGCAGAGGTGCCCGCGTCATTGTTTTGACCGATGCATTTTGCCGCGCGTCGGGCTACCAATACGGCGCCAACCGCGTGAGCGTTCCGTATCGATGGCCATTCCGGTTCCCTATCGCTTCCCGCCCGGAGTCTCGCGCGTCGCGAGCGTGACCGCGCCGGTCGCATTGGTCGCGATCGTGCTCTGCGGCTGCTCGATCAATCTGGGATCATTGTCGCCTTCGGACGAGCACGACCAGCCCGCGCAACTGGCCTCCCAAAGCAATATCGCCTCGCTCACCGAAGCGATCAAGAACAACTCCAACGATCCGCAGGCCTACAACATGCGCGGCTCGGTGCTGGCGCAGGCCGGCAGGACCGACGACGCGCTCGCCGATTTCAACAAGGCGATCAGCCTCGATCCCAATTACGGCCAGGCCTTTGCCAACCGCGGACTGATCTATCGCAAGACCAAGCGGCTCGATCAGGCAATGGACGACTACAATCGCGCGCTGGCGCTCGATCCCGGTTACGCCCCGGCCTATCTCGGCCGCGGCATGGTCTACAAGGCGCGGAAGCAGGAGGCGGAAGCGCTGGAGGATTTCAACAAGGCGATCAGCCTTCATCCCGATAATGCGGAGGCCCATTACAATCGCGGCCTGCTCTATCAGGGCGAAAAGCAGCACCAGCTCGCGATCGATGACTTCACGGTGGCGAGCGGCCTGATGCCGCAGCAGGCCGAGCCCCTGCTGGCTCGCGGGTTGAGTTATCTTGCACTCGACAGGGCAAAGGAAGCTGCGGCCGATCTTGACGAGGCGGTGCAGGCCGATCCGCAGAACGGGCAGATCTGGATCACCCGGGGGCTTGCCTATGAGCGCCTTGGCGACAGGACCAAGGCCGCCGGCTCATATGGCCGCGCCATCAACATCCGCCCCAAGGATGAAGCCGCCCGCAGCGGCTTTGCGCGCGTCGGCGGCAAAGCCGGCCAGAGCTACGAAACATTCTGAGCTACTATTCCGAGCTAGGCTTCGGCAAAACCGCGTGAAACACCGATTTCGCCGCCGACAGCATGTCTTCGGCAACATTGGTGTGGGCCGGCGCCGGCGGCGCCTCCACCGCTTCGGCGCGCAGATCGAGCGGCGGCGCGGGCGGAATGTCGGCTGGCGGCGTCGGGCGGCGCGGATCGTCGGTCGGCGCGGCAGCCGCATAGGGCGGGTTCTGGAACGATCCCGGCGCCGAATCGAACCTGTCGTTGCCGGGCGTCGAGACCATGATCGGCGGCGGAAGCGGCCGAACTGCTGGAGCAGACGCGGGCGGGGTTGACGCCAGACGGGGCGGATCCGGCGTGTGCGCGGCTTCTTGCGTACGGACCGGACCTTCGTTCGTGCCGCGCAGGCGCTCCAGCGTCACGCGGGCGATTTCGTTGGCGTTGAGGTGATCGTCGGGGGCGATGGCGGCCTCGACCGGGGAGGCGGCATTCGGCGCGGCGACTTCCGGGGTGGCGACCGCCGGCACGACGACCGGCGCCGGAACCGTCTTGGCGACCGTCTTTTCACGTGGCCCAGCCTGACGCCGGCGCGGGTCGGCGGGGGGGATACTTGCGGTCTCCGTCGGCTTGTCAGCAGGCTTCTCTGCGGGCTTTTCCGCTACGGATTTCTCCAAGGCGGCCTTTTCAGAAGCTGCCTTTTCAGAGGCCG
>JAJYAH010000814.1 GCA_021779635.1 Pseudomonadota bacterium
CTATGGTTTCCGGAACTTTTAAGAGCAGCCAATCGCATGATGGGGTGGTGCAGAAGTTCGTCACACCTTCGCGGCCCGTCCGCCAGCGAAACTTGCGAACCAAAACCATACTGGAATCATGCATTTCCAGCATCCCTCGAACCCGAAATTGGCCAAACGGCGCCGAATTTCAGGCTCCGGACACAGGTCAACTTGCCGCATCCGGACGTGGGCAGCAACCGTCATGGTGAATCAATCATGTTTGATCGGCTTCATGCATGAACTAAATTGCAACGGCTTCCGACCATGATAGGGAGAGACAAAAAAGCGGTCGGAAAGGAACGGCTAGAGCGTTTTCCAGCGAAGCATGCCCCGTACTTGATGCGGGGTTGATACCGGTTCGCGTGCAGAAAACGCGTCAAATAAGAAATGGAGCCGCCGTTCCGATTTGACCGGAACGGAAAAGGCTCCGGGGGGAAATCATGGGTGTTATGCTCGATACCGTCGGCAAGCTGATCGCGGGCTACCTGCAGAAGGAAGTCCCGGGCTATGAGCCATTCACCCCTAGCGACCCGGAGCATCTGCGCGGCATTATCGAACCGGGCGACGTCATGCTGGTCGAGGGCAATAACCGGGTTTCCGGCATCATCAAATACCTCACGCAGTCGACCTGGTCGCATTCGGCGCTTTTTGTTGGCCCGATCGACGGCGCGTTTGAAGCTGACGGCGAACCGCATGTCCTGATCGAGGCCAATATCGGCGAGGGGGTGACCTCCGCGCCGCTGTCGAAATACTTTACCTATCACACACGGCTGTGTCGCCCGGTCGGCCTGTCGTTCGAGGACCGCAACACCGTCTGCCGCTACGCCATCAACCGGATCGGCTTCGGCTACGACACCAAGAACATCCTGGATCTGATGCGCTATTTGATTCCGCTGCCGATACCGCAGCGCTGGCGGCGCCGGATGATCGCGTTCGGTTCGGGCGATCCCACCAAGATCATCTGCTCGGCGCTGATCGCGCAGGCGTTCGACGCGGTGCGCTATCCGATCCTGCCCAAGATCACGCGCGCCGGCAGCAGGCAGGCCCGGCGCGAGATCCTGCATATCCGCGATTCATCGCTCTATATGCCGCGCGATTTCGACATCTCGCCCTATTTCGAAATCGTCAAACCCACCATCGTGCATGGCTTCGACTACACCGCCTTGCATTGGGCCGACAAGCAGAAGCCGCTCCGGGAGGTGGCGGGCGAATTCAGCGTGTTTCCAGCGACCGTCACATCACCGCCGCTTGCTCCTGAAGAGGCTGACGAAGCGGCGCCGCTTCCGGCTGAAGAAATAGGCAGCGTTGCCGCGGCAACGACACTGGTCGAGCGCATCAAGGTGTCCGAGCATTTCATGGTCGTCGAATACGTGCCGCTGCACCCGCCGCAACTCCCCGCCCGCTCTCGCGTGCCGGAGCTTGCGGCCTGAGAGGCTCGCTCTCGCGACAGCTCCACGGTCTTGCCGAACCCGCCCCACATGGTTACCTCTGGCAAGGTTTTTTTGCAGAGGACAAGGCCGTCATGCTCGACGACGCCGTCAAGGCGCTTTCGCAAATCCTGTCACCGCCGATGCGCTCCATCCTGTGGCGATCGATTGGGCTCGCGCTGGTATTGATCGTGGTGCTGGCGCTCGGTCTGCAGCGGCTCTTGAGCTGGTTTGCGGCATCCGGCGAGAGCTGGGCTTCGGCGATGCTGGGCCCCGGCTTCGATACGCCGCTCAATGTGCTGGCATGGATCATTTCGATTGCCGCCGGTCTCGGCGTCGTGTTCGGCGCGGTGTTCCTGATGCCCGCGATCACCACGCTGGTGGCAAGCGTGTTCGTCGACGAGGTCGCCGACCATGTCGAGCGCGAATATTATCCGGCCGAGCGTCCCGGCACGGCGCTGCCGTTCGGCCTCGCCATCACCGAAGGCGTCAAGACGGCACTGCTGACGATCCTGGTCTATCTGATCGCGTTGCCGTTCGTGTTCGTGGCCGGCGCCGGCTTCATTGCTTTCTTCGTCGCGACCGCATGGCTGCTCGGCCGGGAGTATTTCCAGCTCGCCGCGATGCGGTTTCGCACGCCGGCGGAAGCCAAGGCGATGCGCAAGCAGAATGCCGCTGCTGTGTTCACCGCCGGGCTGGCGATCTCGGCGTTCGTGTCGATCCCGATCGTCAACCTGGCGACGCCGCTGTTCGGCATGGCATTCATGGTTCACATGCACAAGCGGCTGAGTGGACCAAGGCCGGAACTGATCGAGCCGGCGCGAAAGACGGGCGTGCCGGTGGTGTGATCGCCAGAGGCGAGGCGCGCGTCACGCAGGCAAGTGCAGGCAGCCAGCGTAAACCTGGCTACCATGCGCGCCTCCTCAGAGTGTGACTCAAAAAGCAGCCAAATAGGGCCTGACCGCAAGGTTCGTCAGGCCCGGGACATAGGCGGAAGCGACGCCGTCCTTCGGACGGCTATGCCCGGCCATGACGAAAAAGCGCCCGCCGTCACGCGGCCGCAGCAGCGGCGACGGACTTTGCGACCGCCGGATCCACAAACAAGCCGAAGCCAACCGCAATCCGGTTCCACCCATTGATGACATTGATCATCAATGTGAGCTTGACCTGCTCCTCCTCGGTGAACTGAGCTTTCAGACGTTGATAGGCGCCTTCTGGCCTTTGTCCCTCGGAAAGCCGCGTCAGCGCCTCGGTCCATTCGAGCGCGGCGCGTTCGCGATCGGTATAGCAGGGGGCCTCTCGCCAGGCCGACAGCAGGTAGATGCGCTGTTCGGTCTCTCCCTTCGCGCGCGCTTCCGCCGTGTGCATATTGAGGCAGTTGGCACAGCCATTGATCTGGGACGCGCGGATCTCGACGAGCCCGATCAGCTTCGGATCAAGGCTCGAAGCGACCGCGGTCGATGTGCGGACCCAGTTCTTCATGAGTTCAGGCGCTGCGGCAAAGGGATCAAGTCTGGCAGTCATGGTTCGTCTCCTTCTGTCGGTTCCGAGACCAAGACGATCCAGAATCCTCCGGTGTGACATCCACGCCCGGATTCTTGTTCACACACGGCGCGTCGTCTGCCGATCGCGTGAGTTCCTGCTCACACCGTCTTTTCCGGCCAGCGGCAGAGATCGTTGATCAGGCACACCTCGCAGCGCGGCTTGCGCGCGAGACAGGTATAGCGGCCATGCAAAATGAGCCAGTGATGCGCGTGCAGCATGAATTCGGCGGGGATCACGCGCTCGAGACCGAGTTCCACCTCCAGCGGCGTCTTGCCGGGTGCAAGGCCGGTGCGATTGCCGACGCGAAACACGTGGGTATCCACCGCCATGGTGTGTTCGCCGAATGCCATGTTGAGCACGACATTGGCGGTCTTGCGGCCGGCGCCGGGCAGCGATTCGATCTCGGCGCGGGTGCGCGGCACCTCGCCGCCAAAGTCGGCGATCAATTTTTCCGACAGCGCGATGACGTTCTTGGCCTTGTTGCGGTAGAGCCCGATGGTCTTGATGTAGTCGCGGACCT
>JAJYAH010000083.1 GCA_021779635.1 Pseudomonadota bacterium
CGCCAAATTTCCACCCATGACCATCGTCACGCTCGCTCTCATCGCCACGTTCCTGCTGCTCGCCGCCTGGACGAAGGGCTTTCTCCGCCGCAACCGGATCTTCCACCTCGCCAACGTCGGGGAAGGCCAGAGCCTCCACGGTCTGAAGACCTATACTGCGGTCTCGACCGGTTCTCTGCGCTACCTGATCGCCAAGCTCGGCGCCACGCCGCTCAACGCGGACATCGCCGGCCAGGCCGATCAGCCGCTCGGCATCTTCACCGACCAGCCCACCGCCGCCGATCCGATTGCGGTCGCGCTCCTCGGCGCCTCGGAAGGCACCCAGAAGGTCGCGATCAACAGCGCCGTCGCTGACGGCGATCTGCTCACGCCGGACGCCAACGGCTATGCGCGCACGCTGCCGACCGCGAACGGCACCTACTGGGTCTTCGGCCGCGCGACGCTCGCTGCCACGCCCGCTGCGGCCGGCGATACCATCGAGTTCATTCCGCGTTCGCCCGTGAAGGCCACGGTTAACGCGGGGGTCATCACTCTCGGCTTCTAAGGCCCCACGCGACGACCCAGCAACCATCACCCTCAACATCGTTTCAATCATGTCCCGTTCCATCATTCGCCCCTCGCTCGGGGCCACCGTGAACCTGGCCAACGCCGATCCGATTCCGTTCGACCTCGGCAACAGCAACATCCCCGGTCAGGTCTACCGCGTCGCCAACGACAGCCGCTTTGCGGAAACCTACTTCTCAGAGCCGCTGACGACCTACGCCGTCGGCTACAAGGATCCCAACAATCTCGAGGCCGCGCTCGAGTTCTTCTCGCCGACGACCCGCGTTCCCGGCCGCCTCTTCGAGTTCAAGAAGTGGAACAACGCCGAGGAGTTCTACTCTGAGGTCGACGACGTGCGCGCGATCGGCGCCGACTTCAAGCGCGTCGAGTACACCGGTCAGGATCAGACCGCCAAGACCCAGAACAAGGGTCTCACGATGCGCGTCGATCTCGACAACGTCGTGCAGGTGCCCGGCTGGGAGAATCTCTACGTCGCGAAGCTGATCCGTCGTCTGCTCCGCAACGAGCTGCGCCGCTCGATCGGCGTCCTCTCTGCTGCCGCGGTCAATACGGCCAAGACCTGGAATCCGGGCGTGAACGCCGCCGCCGATCCCGATCAGGACGTCCTCGCCGAGGAAAGCTTGGCGGCCGACGTCCAGGGCTTCGCGTTCAACCGCGTGGGCTACGGTCACTCCTCCTGGGTGCTCCGCTCGCAGGCTCTGCGCGGCAATGCCAACGCGGCGAAGTTCGCCACCGCCGGCATGACGCCCGAGCAGCTCGCCGCATTGCTCGCCGTCGATGAAATCTACGTCTCCAGGGAGCGCTTCCAGTCGAGCGCCACGGCCAAGAGCCAGCTTGTTGGCAACACGGTGCTCATGTTCACGGCGATGGCCGGCCAGGACATCGAGGATCCGTCGAACATCAAGCGGTTCGTCTCGCCTCCGCCAAATATCCAGGTTGGTGGCAAACCGTTCGACCGTCCCGCTGGCGGTCTCGATATCAACGTCTACCTTCAGCAGATCTCGAGCAAGCTGGTCGACATCACGGTCGAGCACTACTCGCTGATCTCACTCACGAGCACGCTCGGTATCCGCAGTTTCACGACGAGCTGAGTCAGGGGTGATTTCTTCGAGCCCCGACGCCAAGCGCGGACGGGGCTCTCTAGAAAACATCATGGCCTGGATTACCATCACCGAAAGCGACCTGATCGGCTCCCTCACCGGGCCCGAGATGACTGCCGTGCAGTCGGCGGCCCTAGGTGCGGGCCAGACAGATCCGATCCCCGAGAAGGTTCTCGAAGCGGTCCAGGAGATCCGCGGCCGCGTGGCTGCGTGTCAGAACAATCGACTTGGCGACCTCACTCAGGGAGAGCAGATCCCAGAGGAACTGAAGCCGGCCGCGCTTGCGATTATCCGCTATCGGATCCTCATCCGGTTGCCGCTCTCGAGCCTTATCACACCGCAGCGCGAGCGCGAATACACCGACGCCTTGACTCTCCTGTCTGCTGTCGCCGCCTGTAAGTTTCGCATCGAGCAGCCCGCCTATATTTCGGCCCAAATCATTGCGGGCCCCGCTGTGACGCTCGCCTCGAGCGAGGAACGCAAGATGACCCGCGACTCCATGCGCGGACTCTGACCATGCTCTTCAGTTCACCAGAACCTATCGCCGCGGCGGTCGATCGCCTGGAGTCCAAGACTCCGGTTGGTTCTCCGCTCACCTCGGCGCAGTGGCAGGAGATCGACGTTGCGCTCCGTGATCGCGCGTTTTTCTCGGCGAGAGTGGAGGATGTCCGCATCGTCTCCGAGATGCAGTCGCGCATTGATGATGCGCTCAAACTCGTGCGTCGCGATGGCGGCGCATTCATGGATCGCTCGCGCTTCATTGGCGACATGCGCTCGCTCCTGGGCGCGCAGCCGGGCGACTCCGGCAAGCTGACGGACATCACCTCCGGGTCGCGCCTGGGGCTCGTGTACGATTTCAACACGGAGGACGCCATGGCCTACGGCCGTTGGCTGAGCCGCCAGGATCCTGACGCGCTCGACGCCTATCCATGCGACGAATTGATCCGGGTCGAGGACCGCAAGGTTCCCCGCGGTTTCCGCAAAGGGAAGGGAGGCGTGCTCATCGAAGTGCCCGAGGAGAGCTGGCCCGCGCGTTGGCAAGCCGCCGGGGGCACCTTCGTCGACGGCCGCATGATCGCGCTCAAGAACGATCGGATCTGGACAGCCATCTCACGCTTCGGCCGGCCCTGGCCTCCCTTCGACTTCAACAGCGGCATGGGACTCGCGGATATTTCGCGAGCGGAGTCCGAGAGCCTGGGTGTGATCGCGCCGAGGGCTCCAGCTCCCAAGCCGCGCAGCGAACCGTTCAATACCAATCTCCAGGCGACGATGGCCGAGGTGACGCCCGCGATCGAGGAAGCCTTTCATGAAATCTTCGGCGACCAGGTCGATGTGCGCGATGGCAAGATCATCTGGCGCGGCGATCGCATCCGCGAACTCACCCGCGCCGCGCTCGATCGTCCGCAATCGACGGAGTCGCTCGACCTGGGCCAAGCTACTCCCGATGCGATTCGAGCCGCCGGTTCCTCGCAATTCGGGGGCGGCAATATGCGCCTCGATGCCGCGAGTATCCGCGCCATCGATTCGCCCATGCTTTCCGAGCTCGATTTCCGGCTCGTCCCGCAGATCTGGCGCGCACCTGACGAGGTAGAGGCGCTTTCGGGTGGTGGGCTGGTCTTCACTAAGCGGTTCCTCGGCCGTACCGCCAGCGCCACCTTCCGCCGCGATGCCGGCGATACATGGACGCTCGCGACGCTCGAGGTGCAGTCGGCCACGAAGGGAGGCGCGCGATGATCACTCTCCACACCGAGACCTCGCAGATCCAGGTGATCCACCAGAAGCTCCTACCGGCGAACCGCCGCGGGCTCATGGTTGTGCTTGGCATCGCCGCTGAACAGGCCGTGCAACGCCATTTCATCCGCCGCGACGCCGAGAGCCCGAACAAGAAGGGATGGCCGCGTCAGCATTTCTGGGCGCGGCTCGCGAAGCGCACCGCCTTCGATCCGAGCAAGACCACGGAGGACAGGGCGACTGTGACCGTCGCGGATCCCGCTCTGGCTGCGAAGGTGAATGGCGCCACGATCCGCGCCACCGGAGCCGTTTCTCCGGCCACCGGCAAGCCGACGAAGAATATCGCGATCCCAATGCAGGCGGCCGCCTACGGCAGCTGGCCTCGGGCGCAGACGTTCCCTGGCATGTTTTTCATCAAAGCGAAAAATGGCATGGGCGGCTTCTTGGTCATGCGAGAGCAGAAGGGCGGACCGCTTACGTTCCTCTACCGACTCGTCCCGCAGGTCGTTGTCCCCGCGGATCCGGATGCGCTGCCGACCGACACAGAGATCGAGAGTGCGCTCGTGCCCCACGCGGAAGCCTACCTCGCGCGCAAGGAGGGCAAGTCATGAGCAATCCCTTCTTCACGCTTCAGCAACGGGTGCATGACCTGATCGCCGCGCAAAGTTACTTTGTTGCCCTCGCGCCCAATCAAATCCTCACCGAGCAAGTCGCGGATCTTGATAACAGGATCCAGACCGTGCTCCTCCAGCTTGGCTTCGGCATCGTGGTAATGACGGCCGAGGGCGTACCGGCGACTTCAGCCGATTTCGGCGTAGTCGTCTCGCTCGAACGACTGACTGTCTCGATCGTCCACAATCCGACCCTCGACATGACCCACAATGCCCTCGATGCGCTCGATGCCGTGCGTCAGGCGGTCATCGGGCAGAGCGTGCAGCCGACGCCGCCCGACGCCGACAAGGCGTGGGATTATTTCGGATACGCAGGGCATCAGCGCCGCATGGATTCTCTGCCCGAACTCAACGTCCACGAACTCCACATCACGGCGGGGCTGAGGCTCCAATAATTTTCCACCAACCCATCCCATGAATAAAGCACGCAAAGTCATAGGCTCAAAGTCCCTCTTCTTCCTCGAGGCTGCGGCCGTCTCCGTCCCTGCGGCTGGCACTGGCAGCATCGCCGGTCCGGCGTCCGCCTCCAATAAACCCGATGTCACCGATCCGCTCTACATCGACATCGGGCCCGTGAAATGGAATTCCGCCCAGAGCGGGAAGACCGAGAAATACATGTCGCCGGCCGGTGGCGGCGCTTACGTGGTTGAAGACGAAATTCCGCTTTCGCGAGGCAAGACCCTCAAGGGCAAGCTCGAGAAAATGACGAATCTCTTCGTTGCCCTGCGCGACAGTGCGACGATTCCGAGCAGCGGCGTGGGTGGCGTTTACAATCCGCTTTCCGCGGCGCCGAACGTGCGCGGCTGGCTCCATATCGAGGAGCGTGATCAGAACAATGTCCTGATCAACACCGTCGAAATGTGGGTATCCCTGCGCGCTTCTGGCGACACGAACATGGACGACAAAGCCTCGGAGACGCCGGTCGAGGCCGAGGTCCTCTATTCCACGCTCAACGTCGGCAACCTCACCTAAGTCTTCAACTCCTGGGAGGGCTCCGCAAGGGGCCCTCCTGGCCAACCCAATCCCGCGATGCCCGCTCCCGGCGATACCACCAATCCACCCGCCACGACCGTCGCCCCTGGCGCCACAGTGCCCAGCGCCGCGACGACCTTCGCGCCGATCGCCGGCGCGACGCCGGCGCTCACCCTCACCGGACCAATCGTCCAGCCGGCCGCTGGCGTATTCAACGTCGGCTACGTGTCGATCGGCCTCCTCGACGAATCGTCCGCTTACCTCCTCGGCCTCATTGGCTCCTACATCTAATGCTCTCCAAATCCAATCCTTTCGCCCCGGCGCTTTCGCTGATCGGCGGCACGCTCAACCTGCTCGCAGGCACGCGCGTCGCCGTCGGCACGACGCTTCTCCACGTCACGGTCAATACGCCGGTGCAAATGCCTGCGCTCGCGGCCGGCACCGACTACGCCGTCTACGCCTGCGCCGACGGCAAGATCGTGGCCGATGCCAATTTCTCGGCCCCGACCGGCTACACATCGGCAAACAGCATTAAGATCGGCGGCTTCCACTACGCCCCCGGCGGCAACGCCAGCCCCACCGCGCAGACGGGCGGCAACACCACCCCGGCGATCAATCCATGCTCGATTTGGGACCTCAAATGGCGTCCCGCATGCCTGGATCCACGCGGCATGGCGCTCCACTCAATGGGAGTCTGGGGCGATGCCTATTTTCTGAATACGGCGTCGGACGTGAACGGCACTTCTAAATTCGGCGCCACCTGCGCGACGGGAGCCGCGCTTCCGAAGGTCCCTGCCCTCTACGGCGGCGACGGCGTGGCCTCCGAGGCTGACTTTTCGTGGCATACGGCCGCCCGTATCCTCGCGGCATTTGGGAAGAGACTGCCCACGCAGCAGGAATTTTCCGCCCTCACATTTGGGGTGACGGAGGCTACGTCAGTCGGGCCTCAGACCGTCACCACGGGCCTAGACGCCCCACGCACCTCGGCCATAGGCATCATGCAAGCGACCGGCAACCTGTGGGTCTGGGGACAGGAGGCTGCCGTCGACCCGACGAGCACCACCGCCAATGCTTGGTTTGCCGACACTGGAGGCCGCGGGCAGAGCAACATTTACGGCGTCGGTGACCTCAAGCGAGCTATCTACGGCGCCTCCTGGCTCGACGGCGTGTACGCCGGCTCCCGCGCTTCCGCCTGGAGCTCCGCGCCCTCGAACTCGTACAACTACATCGGGGCGCGCGGCGTCTGTGACCACCTGATTCTTGTATGAGCGAAGCGAAAGCGGAGCGGCTGCACGATCACGAACATGGAAAACCGGATACAGGTCATCTCTGTGCGGAGCAGCTCGCCATCGTCGAGCGCTTCGAGACCTGCATTGACTACCTCTACCCAGTCCTTCTCGGGATTCCTCGGGCGCATCATGTCCTCCGAGATGCGACCGTCTCCGCGCTCTTCGCTCAGGTCCAGCTCTTCTCCGAGGCCGGCAAATCGACCTCTTTGTCAAAACTCTATGCAGCAGATGCGAATCTCGCCCTGCTGCGCTTCTATTTGCGGTTCCTCTCGAGCCCCAAGCGCAAGTCCATCTCTCAGCATCAGCATCAGGTCGCGGCGGTCCACATCGCCGAAACCGGACGCATGCTGGGGGCGTGGATCGCTCGGGCTCAGAGAACCGCGAAACGACCCGCGGGGTAACGGCGCCAACTGGAACGACGGCGTGAACGCCGGCTCCCGCGCTTCCAACTGGAACAACGCGCCCTCGAACTCGAACAACAACATCGGGGCGCGCGGCGTCTGTGACTATCCCTTTACCGCCTCCGCGCTGCTCACGGGCGCGCGGACCGATCCCTTCACCGGTGGTCAGCCCGCTGGTCGTGCTTCGGCAAATACAATCCTAGGTCGGGGGGCGGCGAGTAGCGCCCTGCGTCGAAACCCGCAACCCCCGCATTTTTCTTTGGGCACACGCTACCGCAACCTATTCGCGTCGATCATTGCGCCGGCTAATCTGCGCGAGGCCTATCGGCGCACATCGCTGGGCAAGCGTGGCACGCTCGGCTTCCTCCGGTTCAAAGAGGATGCGGAGGCGCGGCTCTACTATCTCGCCAAGGCGCTCGAGCGCGGCGATTACCGTCCGGCTCCTCCAAGGGAATTCCTGGTGTTCGATCCGAAACCTCGCGCGATCTCGGCGCTCAGCTTCGAGGACCGGGTGGTGCAGCATGCGCTTTGCCTCGTGATCGAGCCGATCTTCGATGCGACGCTCATGCCTCGCTGCTATGCCTGCCGCCGCGGTTACGGGACACATGTCGGCGTCCGGGCTGTCCAGGCGGAGCTCCGGCGCCAGCTCGAGTACGGCGATGTCTATTTCCTGAAAACGGATTTCAAGGCGTTCTTTGCGTCGATTGATCGCGCCCGGCTATGGCGAGAGATTGAGCGAAAAATCAGCGATCGCCGCACTCTCGAATTGATCGAGGTCTTTACGCCGCGGGCCGGAACCGGCCTGCCGATCGGGAATCTCACCTCGCAGCTCTGGGCCAATGTCTATGGCGGGGTCTTCGATCGCTGGCTCGTCGCGCAGGGCGCGCTCCAATGGCATCGCTACATGGACGACGTGGTCGTCCTGGGCGGATCGGACTGGCGAAGCATGGTATCACTTCTCCACCAGGTGGAGATTTTCGCGGAGCGCGAAATGCATTTGCGCCTCTCACGCTGGATGGTCGCGCACCACAGTCGCGGGATTAACTTTCTCGGCTACCGAATCTGGTCGACGCACAAGCTCCTTCGCCGTTCTTCAGTGGTTCGCGCCCGGCGCCGCTTGCGCGTTTTTGATCGGCATGGCGATGCCGAGGGCCGCGCCCGATTCCTCGGCTCATGGATGGGCCACGCCTCCTGGGCAGATTCGCACAATCTCCTCGCATCAATGGGCCTCTGCGCCCGCAACTAACCCATAGCATGACAATCAACACTCGCGCCGACCTCGACGCTCTCCAGCTCAGTGATCCCACGGCCTATGCCGCATTCGTTGCCCATCTCAAGGGCTCGCTCACCCGCACGGCGGATACCCAGGTGTATCCGTCGACCTACGATTTTACCCTGAAGGTCGGGGAAACCGGCTACCTTCCCCCGGTGATGGGCCCTGTCGCCGATGCGACAACCGCCGATCGCTTCGGGTTCACCGCGGCTCAACTGGGCGCGATGTAAGGGCCATTTTATCGACCAATTTTGCCATGGACTTATCCTCTCCCTCCGCCCCCGAGAAATTCGATCCCTCCAAACCGCCCCGCGTGCGTTATGCCAACGGTCAGAGCGAAGCCGTGGCATTTCGCACGCTCTCCATCACGGAGCGCCAGCGCTACATCCGCTTTCTCGAGGAGCGCGATACCGTCGGCATCGTCGCCTTTTGCGCGGGCCGAAACGCGGGCTGGATCGACTCGCTCACCGAGGACTGCTTCGACGATCTCGCGAACTGGTTTTTCCTCGTAAATTTTTCGTGGGTGATGGAGAGGGCGAGCCGCGATCCCATCACCTCGACGCTGGTGCATCCGTTCGTGACGGCCATGGATCGGGTGATGGCGGCGCATCCTGGTCTGACCCAGGAGGCGATGGCAACCGCGTCGTCATCCGCACGGTCGACGACCTCATCGCCGTCTGCCGAGAGCGCCTTGCCGAGTGGGAGCGCCTCGCCCTCCGCGCCTGCGCCCGTGGCTACGGCGGCTGCAATCTCGGCGCCTGCCTAGACAGCCCGCCCGATTTTCTCGAGCGCTTTCTCGGCGAGTGGGCCCGCGTCGAGGCCGCTCGCCAGATCGCGCTCATCCAGTCTGTGAATTTCGCCGTCAACGACACCAATGCGGCAAACCGCCTGATCAACAACCTCTCCGAAATCACGAATCCTGATGGCGAATTTGATTGAACTCATCGTCTCCGTGGTGGGCGCCGATAAGGCGGCCGGGGACGTGGCGAAGCTGAATGCAGCGATCACGCAAGGAGGCTCCGCCGCGGGGGCTGCGGCTGCGGCGGCAACTCCGAAGATCCGGAGCTTCCACGATTCGCTTGCGGATGTCTCCGCCGAGGTGCGTGATCGCCTCGCGCCGCAGCTCGATGCGACGGTCAAGCAGATGCTTGCCATCGCCGTCGCTGCTGCGGGTGTCCGCGCAGTCTATACGGGAATAAAGACCGCAATCGGCGACGGTGCTGAATACCAGCGGCTCTCCCTGCGCCTGGGCGAGAACGTCCGCGACATCGTCATCCAGGAGCAGGCGTTTCGCAATGCGGGCCTCAGCGCGAATTACCTCGCGACGGCCTCAAACCTCCTTGATCGGGCGCTCTCGCCGCTCAACCAGAATGCGCGCCGCAACAAGGAGGTATTCGCCGAGCTCGGTATCTCGATGGACGAGCTGCGCATGCAGTCGTTTGGCGAGCAGCTCCAGACGCTCTCCGCCGGTTTCGCAAAGCTCCCCGATCAAGCCAGCCGCGCGGAGGCCGCGATGCAGCTCTTTGGTCGCTACGCCGGCGGTCAAATGCTACAGCTCCTCAGCGATCCCAAGGCGCTCGAGCTGGCAAAGAGCCAAGCCGGCGGATACGCCGATGAGATGGAGCGGGTCGCGGCGCAGATGAACGAGACACAGCGGGACCTGAGCGTCGTGAATCTGCGTTTCAAGGAACTCTGGCTGGGGGTTGCAGAGCGGTTGCTTCCCGCAATCCGAGAGATTTCAGGGCTGATCGGAGGGATGAACTTTATCGGCCTCGGCAGTATCCTCGGAGGCACCGGCTCGATCACCGCCGGCGGACTTATTGGGATGTGGGGAATCGACAAGCTGGACCTAAAGCTCCTCGACCTCGCCGAGAAGTTTAAGGGACGTATCACTGGTTCGTTCGCCGCTGGTGCGGGGAAAATTGTGGGTGGAATCGCCGACGCGCTCCCGCCGGTGCTCGGAGCCGCTATTGCGGGCTCGGTTGTGTTTGGGGTCATCACCGCGATGGCAGATTCCGACTTGCGATCCTCGCTTGATAGGGCTGCGCATGAGGGGCGAGATCGCGCATCGTCGGCGAGGCTGGTTTCGAGTATCAGCAGTGAACCCGAAGCGAAGATCCATCTGGCGCAGCTCCAAGCGACGATCGCCGTAAACGAAAATCGCCTGCACGCCTTGGAGGATATCATCCGCATGCAGCAAGCGGGAGTGATTTCTCCCGCCGCGGATCTACGGGGTAAAGTCTCCGATTATTTCACGGGAGACGTCACTCCTCGGCATGCCTCATTGGAAGAGAATTATACTGCGAAGCTTGGACTTGCGGCGACCATCAATGCCCAAAAACTTGATGCATCGAAATTGGAAAACGAGGCGGAGGTCGCCAGGACGATCGCGGCGAATCAAGCCAACTCGCTGAAGGCATCGCTCACGCCCCTCATCCAAAATCTTCCACGGCTCGAGGAGAGTATCGCCAAGTCACACTTCCAGGCTCTCACGCCGGGAGATCAGGCTGTCTCGCTACGCCATCAGCTCGCCCAGCTCCAGACCGAACAGGCGACAATACCCGCGAGCCTCCGTGGCACCCAGGAGGGCAAGGTCTACCAGGACACCCGCGAGGAGAAAATCCTCCAGCTCAAACGCGAGGAGGCCGACGTCCAGAAGCGCATCACCGAGGAGTCGAAGAAGACCGCGGAGCAGGGAGCGCGCATCGCGATCCTCACGTTCCAAGCAAATGAAAAGGAAGCCGAAGCCTCGGGCAACACGGCGCTCGCCCGGAAGATCAAGGGCGAAATCGAGCTGCGCCAGGCCTCGGTGCAATATAGTGGCCAGGAGCTGGTCGAGGTGAATCGCCGCATTGCCGCAGAGGATCGGCTGGAGGCGGTCCAGGAGCAGCGCGCCAATGCCCGCACGGCGATCGAGCAGCAAAAAACGGCGCTTGAAGCCCAGCTCTCCCAGATTCGCAGCAATCTCGCCGCCATCGAGGCCGACTATCGCCTCACGGACGCCGAAAAGTGGGAGGCCCGCCGTCGGGAGCTCCTCGCCGAAATCGCCGCGCTACGTGCGGCCCAGGGCGCCGAGCAGCATGCCGGCGATATTGCCACTGATCCCGCAGCGAAGGCCATCTGGCAGAAGAGCGCCTCGGATACCGGTTCGCAAATCGGGAGCACGCAAAGTCAGGTGGCCCATCTCGGCGCAAACCCTTCCAATTTTGGCGAGCAGATCAGCGCGCAGTTCACGCGCCTGCGCGCCGAATGGACAATCACGGCCGCCTCGCTTGCTCATGGCATTACGACCGTGACGGCGTCGATCGGGTCGGGATTGTCCAACGGCCTCTTCGATGTCTTCGAGCGCCGGGTTCGAACCCTCGGCCAATTTGTCGGCACCGTCTGGACCTCGATCGGCCAAAGCGCAGCCCGGATGATCTCAGACATGGCGGCGAAATGGATCATGGAGCATACAGTGATGGCGGCATTCTCCCGGATCTTCGCGCTCCAGGAAGTCGCCACAAAGGCGGCGGCGACTGGCGCCACCGTGGCGATTCACGCGGGCGGCGAGATTGCGATGACTGCCGCTAGCGGCTCGGGCTCCGGGAATCGCTCGGGAATATCGCTGGCCGAGACAATTTTTCACGCTCTACAAATCCCGATTCGCGTTGGGCTGCATATTGCCGGAGAAATTGCCAAGACGGCCATCACCGTCGTCCAGACGGGCATCCGCATCGCTGCCGTGATCGCGGAATCGCTCGCGCATGTCGTGCTAGCAGCGATCGGCGCCATGTCGGCCCTGGCCTCGATCCCCTATGTCGGACCAATTCTGGCGATCGCCGCCATGGCGGGTATCCTCGCAGCTGGATATGGCCTTGTGAAGGGTATCAGCCGTGGGTTTAAGGTCGGCGGATTTACGGGCGCAGGAAGCGACGACGAGGAGGCCGGCTCTGTCCATGCCAACGAATACGTTTTCTCCGCGTCCGCCGTGCGCAGCCTTGGTGTGGGGCGGCTCGATGCTCTCCATGCGGCTGCACTCTCTGGCGGCAGCGGCGCCGGAGGTCAGTCATCATCCGCAAGTCGTCTCTTTTCACCTGCGAGCGCCCGATCCACTGCATCGCCTGTCGCCGTGTTTTTGGACAAATCGGCCTATCTCGCATACCTGCGCTCCGACATGACGGCCGTCGCGCACGAAGTCTACGACAAGCGGGCCCGCTCATGATCCTCACTAGCTACGGCGGAAAAACCTGTTGGCTGCTGCCATTCGCGCCCAATACCGACGACGCCGTGAAGGTCGAGGTGGCTGTGCCGGTCGATTACCGGCGCTCCAAGGAGGGTCCGAGCTCGAGGCGTCCGCAAGGATCGACGGTGCGCATCGCAATGACCTGGGTCACGGTGATGACCGCCGCGGAATTTGTGGCGCTACGCAACGGCTCGATGCAGGCGCAGGATGAACCCTTCGTCGTTCCATTTTGGCCTTTTTCCTACGCTGCCGGGAGCGCTCCTACCCTCACCGGCTCCATATTCGTCGGCTGGAATCCCGGATGGTTGGCTTGGGCGTTCTCCCCGGCGCTTACCTATGCTTCCTACGCGCCGGTCCTCTGGGGGCGGCTCAAGCAGCCCCCGCGCCTCGTCGGCCGTGAAGGGAACTACGTCCACGCAGAGATTTCGTTTTTCGAAGACGGCCCCTATCCTGTGCTTCCCTCGGCGGCCACTGATACGATGTTCGCCACTCCGGGCGGATCGACGGCGCCCGTTTGGCCCTGGCTTTGGGAGGGCAGCACCGATCCATTGCCGGGCGCTGCGAGCGTCGAGGTCGACCGAAAGGTACTCGGCCCTGGCCGCGGGCAATCGACTATCTATTTCCCCCAAACGCCCGAGCGCACGCAGCAGGCGAGTTTTCTGTTCAAGTCCGCGGCCTCTGCGGCTGCGGCAATAGGCTGGTGGCAGCGTCGCGCCGGTGGATCTGATGCGCATTGGATCCCCACCACGCAGGCCGTTGGGCAGCTCGCCGTCGACGCCGTTGCCGGGGCCCTGCAACTCCAGTTCAAGAGCGCTCCAATTCTCCCCGTCGGAGATACCTCGCTTTGTCTGAGTACGCCGGGAGGCCAGCTGGCCTATGTCAAAATTCTCGCGCCGGCGGGCACGGTGATCCCGCTCGCTGTGCCACTCGCTGCCACCTGGCCCGCGACTTGGACAAACGTCACGATCGCGATTCTCGCTCGCCACAGCGACGACAAGCTGACCCTCGATTGCAAGCGCGCCGACACCGGATGGCTCGCCCGATCGGCGATCAACTGGCAGGAGCTCGCGAATGAATATACTGCGCCCGCCGGCGAGACGCTCGGGACCACGCTCGGGCGACTCGCATCCACGGCTTGGTTCTTCGAGATAGATCTCGATTATGCTGGCGCGATCCAATCCTGGTATTTCACCAATTGGGAGGGCGGCAGCATCACGGTCGCCGGTCAGACGTGGACCTATAACGCCTGCGATTTCAATCAGATCACCCAGTCCGACGATCTCGAAGACGATGGCTTCACGTTTGATGCCGACTGGCTCGCGAACGGACCGTGGGCAAATTGGCTTCCCGGCGCGCTCGCCGCTGTTGGGCGAATCAAAATCTTCACCGGCAGCGTCGATTCGCTTGGCAATGTGAGTGCCTTCACCCAGCAGATCGCCGCAGATCTATCGGAGCCGACTATCGCCGGCACGCGGGTGAAGCAAAAATCGCTCGGCATGAATGCGCTCTTTGCGCGGCAGGCCCCGCGTATGGTCTATTCGCCGGCCTGCTCGACTCAGCTATTTTCAGCCCGCTGCGCCGTCGCCCTCGCGGCATATACATTCAGCGCCACCATCGTCTCGATCGCCGGAGAGACGCTGACGATTGGTACGTTCACAGGATCCCTGCCTGCGGGTTTCGCCGCGCTCGCCGATTGGTTCGCACTGGGCACCGCCCGCTGGACGTCGAGCGGGCTGCCCATGCGTTCGATGATCCTCACCTCGACAGTTATCGCAGCGGGCCAAGTCACGCTGACCGTCGATCGTCCGATTCCCCTGGCTGTTGGTGCTGTGGTGTCGGTCGTACCCGGCTGCAATCTGCTCCGCGATGACTCCAATGGCTGCGCGAAATTTGCGAATCAGATCAACCATCAGGGATTCGCAGACATCCCGGCGATTTCTCCGAGCTTCATTCTCCCGGTGCGCAACGCCAATAGTCAGGCAAAGAAATGAGCCCAGATCAGATCCACTCAATCGAAGCGGCTGCGCTCGCCATGGTCGGTTCGCCCGAGCGGCGTTGTCACGTCGCCATGGCCGACATTTACAAGGCAGTTGGCCTTTTGCCGCAGGATCTCGAGATCCCGACCGGCGACTACGATTGGGCGCAGTCGCAGGGGCGCAGTCTCATCACGCCGTGGGTTGAGTCGTGCGGATTTTTCACGCCGGTTGTGGCGCCGGCTCAACCCGGCGATCTCCTGGGTTTCCGCCTCGGCCATGCCCTCCATCACGTCGCAATCCAGCTGGAGGGCGGAAGGCTCTTCCACGTCTTCGGCGAGCATGGGCCACAAATCGCGGTCGCCGTCCCCGCGCAATGGGCAAAGCGGCTCGAGAAGATCTGGAGGCTGAAATGAGCTACGCTGCCCCGGTCAAACCGACGCTGCTCCC
>JAJYAH010000815.1 GCA_021779635.1 Pseudomonadota bacterium
TTACCAACGCCATCGAGCGGCTGCACGAGGAGTTCAAGCGGCGGATCAAGACGCAGACCGTGCTGCCATCGGCCGACACGGCGGCGATGTTGTTCTGGGCGCTGCTCGCTTCCGGCCAGATCAACATGCGCAAGGTCGATGGCTGGAAAACGCTCGCCATAAAACCCATCGATCAGCCAATTGACCTCGCCGCATGATCAGATAGCTTCACGTTGCTGGAGATCGCGCCGCGAATCCCAACCACATTCCGGGCGGCACCTGGTTATAGGGCGCTGGCACTCCGTTAAACACTCGCCCGGCGAGATCGTCTTTTGAACCGTGGCAGGGACAAAAGTAGCCTCCCAGCCACTGTGAGGCAGGTATGGTATTGCTAACCTCGGGATAGAATAACGGGATGCATCCGAGATGGGTACAGATGCCCACGAGCAGGCTGTATTCCGGCTTGATCAAGCGATGCCAGTTCTTCGCGTACGGTGTTTGCTGAGGTTCGCTCGAATTCGCGTCCAACAGGCGTGCCAGTAGAAGAGGATCCCGCAATGCCTTCAAAGCCTGCGGAGTTCGGCTGGTGATAGAAATCGGTCGCGAGCGCCAGCGAACAATGACCTGCTGTCGGAGTTGCAGCTTACTGAGGTCAAAATCCACGGGCCCCCGGTAGCGAGCGCCGAAGCATCCGGTTCCATCTGATCTATCGATGGAAAAAGTGCCGCGATGGTTTCAACGACCCCATAGCCGCGGTTGCAACATAGCGAAAGTCTCGGCGATTCGCGGTTTTCCTCGCAGGCGGCATCTCCGGGGCGTCGGCAGAAGATGCTTCAAGTCGACAGGTCATCGGTGCCAATATTCCAATCGTGGTTGCCAACGACACCGCTTTACAATGGATCGTCGAATTATTTCATTTCCTCGTGAATTCACCTTTAGTGCTGCGGCCGGATTCCGCGCGCCTCGTAGTGACGAAGAGGGAGAGTCGTTCGACCCGGTGCAAGATGTGGTTGAGGCGCTTAAAAATTCAGTGCTTCTGGAACCAATGTCCGCTTCCGAAGTTGCCCAAATTGGGCAGCGGGAGACTTGAGTGACAGAAGACAAGGAAGCGGAGCGCATTAGCCCGCAAATAGCGAATCGTCCACGTTGCCCTGCCTGTGCGGCTTTCCCCCATCTTAAAGCCCGTTTTCTCGATCCACGATCCGGCAAGACGATTCGGCTCTATCGCTGTGAGTGCGGCGAGCAGATTTGGAAAGATTGAAGCGGGTACAGACTTGATTCTTGCCGCGAGTGTCGGCGTTGGTCTTGGTTCGAGTCGTCAGGCTAGTAGCGTGTTCGGGGGACTCCATCCACATCCAAAAAATTATGAAATCCACGACGGCCTTCGCAATTCTTCAAAGCTAACCGCGTTGCTTCTGAACGAGAGCCAATGTAGTCGGAAAATCTGCAGAGTATCCGACCGTGCTGATGCATCGCCCTAGCGCGAGGGGCTGCCTTGAATTCATTTCGCAGCCGCCCCCGCGCCTGCGGAAGGCCCAGGTTCATGATCGCGCATGAGCGCAGCAACGACGACGCCGGAAGCAAACGTAAGGGCGGCGATCGAACCGATTGCTGCCGGCAGTCCAAACTGATCCGCGATGATACCCGCCGTCAATGCCCCTATCGCGTATCCGAGGTCGCGCCAAAAACGATAGACGCTGAGCGACCGGGCGCGCCAACTCGGATGCGACGCGTCGGAGACGGCGGCGATCAGGCTTGGGTAAACCATAGCCGTGCCAATTCCCAGCAGCAGGCTGCCGATGAGCCACCATTTCAGGCCGACGGCGAGGCCACGTGACTTCGGCCCAACGAGATCGATCTTCATGATCACCGTCATCGACCAGGCAAGGCCCTGGTTGATGCCGAGAAGGGCGTTGGCGGCGATGACCCATGCCCAGCTTGGCGCCCAGATGATCATGAACGGCACCGGCAGGCCGACGAGCCAACCGAGGACGAGGACACGCTTGCGCCCCCAGGCGTCAGCAAGCTGGCCCGACATCAAGTTGGCGCACGCTTTCACGACGCCGAAGCTAACGATGAAGGAGACGACGAGCGTCGTGGAGCCGATCCTGAATTCCTCGGCGCCGATCAGCGGCACGACAGTGCGCTCGATTCCGACCATGCCGCCAACGAAGGCGTTGATCAGGACGAGCAAAGCAAATTGCGGCCAGTTTTCCCTCAACCCCAACCTGACCGACGAGGCGGCTTGTGGAGCAGATACCGCTTCGCTCATCGGATCAGGCCGCGGCAGCCGTGACGCCTGAATTGACGGCTCTGATCTTGGCGGCTTCCGGAGGCACCGGCGGAATCTCCGATACCATGAAGCGAACGAACTCGGCCTCGTCCTCCATCATGAGCGCCTGGTTGTGCCGCTTCTCGAATCCAATAGTCGACCATGGTTTGCCGCTGAGCCGCCGGCCGCAGACCGAGCCTGCATAAACGCCAGGCAGCACCTCGACGTCATCGGAAAGCTCCTTCAGTCTGCGGGCGCTGCGGAACAGTTGCCTTGCGCCATCTTCGGCGTTGGCGGCCAGTTCAGTGCGGCCGAGATCGCCGACCATCAGCGTGTGGCCGGTCAAGACGAACCAGGGCTCGTCGGCGCGCGTTCGATCCGTCACAAGAATGCAGATGTGCTCGGGTGTGTGACCGGGCATGTGCAGCACCGTCGCCGAGACGTTGCCGAGCGCGAGGACTTCGCCGTCCCGCACGCCCTTGTATGGAAACGATACGCCTGCCTCCGCCGAGAGTACGTAGGCGGCACCTGCCGCATCGGCGAGGGCCCGGCCCGACGAGAGGTGGTCGGCATGGATATGCGTGTCGATAACGAAGTGAATGCGCATGCCGGCATTGTCGGCGGCTTCCAGATAGGGCCGGATATCGCCGACCGGATCAACCACCGCGCTGGCGGCCTTGCCGCCGCAGCCCAAGAGATAGGAGATGCCGACTGGATCATTATGCAGGAATTGGCGCAGAATCATGGGCTTGCACTCCTCTCCGAGAGCAGCTAGATACATTCAATCAATCTGCTGAATGATATATCCAGGAGATGCCGTGTCAAGCACCGGACCGAAACAGGCGATCTATGAGAATCTCGCCGACGTGGCGCAGGCGCTCGGTCACGCTCACCGGCTTGAACTGCTGGAGCACCTCGCACAGGGGATGCGCAGCGTTGAGGAACTATCGGCCCGGGCGCATCTGACGTTCGCCAACACCTCCCGCCACCTGCGGATCCTGAGAAGGGCGCGCCTCGTCGAGACGGAACGTCGCGGCAAGCATGTTCTGTATCGACTGGCCGGCGATGCCGAAGTAGTCACGCTAATCAAGGCACTGGGTCGTGTGGGCGAACGGAACGTTGCGGAGATCGGCCGCGTCGTGACCGACTACTTCCACGCCCGCGACGCGCTCGAACCTGTCTCGCGAGATGATCTCGTCGCAAGGTTGCGCGACGACCTGGTCACGGTGCTCGATGTCCGT
>JAJYAH010000816.1 GCA_021779635.1 Pseudomonadota bacterium
CTTTCTCGACATCCTGCGCCAGCAAACCGATGGGATAGGCGTGCGCGCCCAAGTAGCGATAGCCATAGACCGGCGTTCCGGCGAACATCGAACCGACCTGCGCGATGTCTTCCTTCAGGCTGACATCGGAAGGCAGGAATTTTAAAAGGCCGCCAAGGCCACCGGCGATCGTCCCGAATTGCTGCGCGCCGGACATATCCTGCGTGCCTTGGGTGTTGCTGTTGGTCTGTGAGCCGAGTCCCGCGATGGGGACGCCGATCTGCGCGAGCAATTGGAGATTCTGCGCCGGAATGCTTTGCGCGAGTTGCGCCAGCGCGAGTTGCTGCTGTGGCGCATAGTTGCGAGCATTCAACGCATCCTGCGTGCTCGACACGCCCTGGAGCTGGTTGGCGAGCGCCTGCTGGTTCAATCCAGACAGCGCATTGCTGGTCGTGTTCTGCGCGCCAAACAGCGAGTTCGCCGCGTTGAGCTGATTGGCGACGTCCTGGTTATACTGCGAAGCGATCACCGGCGCCTCGCCTTGCGCGATGCCACGGGCGAGCGCCTGCTGGTTGGCGCCAGAGAATTCTCTCCCCGCCGCGGCAAACTGCCCGTTGACCTGGTTGGTGGTGTCGGTGGCGATCTGAGCGAGCTGGGCCTGCAAGGCCGGGTCGTTACCGACCATGCTTCCATTGGCGAATGGCGTGAGCTGGCTCTGCAAGGTTGACAAACCGCTCTGCAAGGCTGGCGCCTGCGCCGTTGCGTTGCCGCCGTTGAGGAGATTGCTCGCAAGGCCGGTGATCTGACCCGTGAACGGATTGCCTTGGGCAGCATTCTGCGAGAGCTGATTGATGGCGCTGCTTTCGGTCGGCGTCAGTCCGCTGTTTGTAATCAGTGGATTGAGCTGCCCTAAAATGCTTTGCAGGTCCGGCTGCGCCGCTTGCCACGGCGCAGTCTGCGATTGTTGTGTTTGCGAGGTCGTGGATTGACCGCCCATGGAGTGGCTCTCCTTCTCAGTGATGAAAGTTTCGTTTGCGGGTGCGAGAACGAGCCGGCGTTACATGCTCGCGATGATGAGCTATGAAACCCCGCATCGAGCCCTCTGGACTCATCTCACAAGGGACGAATGCGTTCGGCGGGATCTATACAGATGCACTCATGACGGTCTGGCCGTCGCTACAAATCCCAGGCACCGCCCGAAAGCGCCAAGCAAGCGCCGACCCATTTGATCTATTGGGCTGGCGCGAATGCAGGTTGGCTGTTTGCCTGGCCGGTCGTGTAGGCGGGGTCCAGATGGTCTTGGGATATACGTGCGGACTGAGCTTTCGACTCGTTCAGGCCAGCCGCTTATCCATCACCACGTGCCTCGCCTCGTATCCTCCGAGCACGCGCAGCCAGCCCTTGCGGCCGAAGATGCGGATGCGGGCGCAGCCCTCATCGCTCGCGTAAGCCTCGATCCGCTCGACCAGCTTGAGCCAGCGCTGCATGCCGCGCCCGGCGCAGAGCGTGATGACGCAGACCTTGCCGAGCTCGGAATTGGTCAGACTCGTCGCGGCAGCGGCTTCGATCGTGCTGCCGTTCCACGCGAGCCAGACCAGACTGCGGCCAGCGAGAATATCAGCTTCAAAGTCGGCGAATGCGTTGAGCCCGGTGCGGCGGCAGGCTCTTTCCAGAAGCGGACGCACATGCGGCCAGATCTCGCAAATGCGAGCCGGGTCGGCGCAAACGATCTCGGCATCCGCGTCCTTGATGACGCAGGGAAATTCGTCGATCGCGCTTACCGCAGGCGACACGAATAATCGGAGTCATCATCCGTGCGAAGCTTGTTGAGTTCAGGATGATCTGGATAGATGGACTCATGCAGCATTACTTCGATTTCGGCCAGGACGTGGCCTATCGATCTTCGGATCGCAATGAATTCCGACTCTGGAGCGGCCTCTTTCGCAAGAAAGAGTGACAGGGACAGCTCCCTGACCGCCGACTCCATGTGCTCCTTGAATTGCGTCGCGGCTTTCTTGTCCATTAATCCTCACCCGCCATGCATTTGGTTATACATTGATGATATTCCATCGACTGTAAGTCACCGCTAGGAGAAGGAATTAGCGGTAGGCACCGATCAACGCATTCGCTCATTCTCTGCCGATAGCTCTTGGCAGCATACTGCGCATTAGCGGAATCAGGCAATGGTCGGTCAATTGCTGTTGCGGCACTGCCAGGGCCATCCGGCACAATTGACGGTGCGACCACAGTCTGCGGCTGAACGAGGCGCGCCAACTGCCTGAAATTTGGATCCCATGTCTGATTGCTTACCGTCGCTCCTTGCGGCGAATTTTGGACTGGCTGCGCCGCTATTAGCCTACCGAGCAAGCCGCCAGGTTGCGTCAAGCCAAAATCGGGATTCGGCTGCTCCTGATTTTGCTGCTGTATCGCTTGCAGCAATAGTTCATACGCATTGCGCGCTTTCGGAGCGGCCATCTCAGCGATTCGTTCTATGTTGAAAGGCTTTGTGAACAGTAGCGGCTGTGCTTAAGAAGCTGCGAAGCGTCATGATTTCGGTGAGCGCACGACGGATCGGCGACGAGCTCACCCCTGCAACGCATAAAGAAACGTGCGGCCTGTCACCGCCGAATTGGCGTGGGTGATGGTGAACGAGCCGTTGGCTACGGCCGAGACGTACATCGTGCCGTTGCCCACTTCCGCTGCCGCATTGGCGCTCCCCGGCACCAGAAGCGGGACGGTGCTGGCGGCGCAATTCGGATCGGACACGGTGGTGGTCGACGCGCCGGTAACCAGCGTGACCCTGCCGGTTGCGTTGGAGCGCCCGGCCGCGAGCTGCTGAACCGCGAGAACGACCTTCTTCAGGTCGGTCTCGGCGAGGCCGGGAACGAAGGCTGTCACAACGCGCCGCCCGTCACGACGTCAGGCACCACGCCCGCGAAGAATGTCCAGGGCGTGGATTCCGGGATGCGAGCCTTGAAGCGCGCGTAGCGCGTGTCCCGCCGCATGTCGCAGCGGCCGCTTCTTGCATTCAACGCGACCTCAGTTCCCGCAGCCGCCGGCGCGGCCTGCGTATCTCGGTACGAAACGGAGCCGAACAGCGTCGCGGTATCGGTGATCGGGCGAAAGCCGCGGATGGTGATGCGGTTATCATCGCCGCCCTGCTCGGCGCTTTCGATCGTGGCTTCAAGGTTCGGTCCTCGGAAAAATCCAAGGCCGTGGGCGTTGCTGAACTGACCGAGTTCGGGTTGAACAGCGGTGGCGTAGGCATCGAGACTGAGCGCCATCGCATCAAGCGATCCCCCCGGCGCCAGCGCGTCGAGGTTCTCGAGCGTCAGACCCGTCTGCGAAATGCCGAGCAGGTATTCGCCCGTGATCTCGATCGGGAAAAACCGATCGAGCAGGAAGTCATAGCCCAATATCTTGTCGTAGGTGCCGCTCGATCCCGCGACCGATTTGTAGGCCCAGTAAACCCGCGTCGAACGCGGATCGGCAGTGCCCATGAAGAGCTG
>JAJYAH010000817.1 GCA_021779635.1 Pseudomonadota bacterium
TTCACCGAAACGGGTGGCGCCGAGCGCCACGCCGTGTACCGGCGCGTGCTTCTTCAGCAACGCCTCGAAATCCCCGGCAGAGATCAAATTGGGAAATTCGACGAGTTCGATGTCGTCGCGCTCTCGCAGCAGAGCGCGACCGGACGGTGACATCGATTCGGTGATGAATATCTTCTTCTTGTTGGTCGCCATTCCCAATTCCTTGCCCTGCGCCTTTGCCTTTTCTTCTCGTGCAGCCGTCAAAGGACGGCGCCGGCAAATCGGTTAGCAGGGACCGATCGCTATGGTCCACAGCCGATCGCGGGAGCCGCGGGCGCCGGTCCTGCAAGAGCGGCGGTAGACTCGCTTGCCGCGGAAACGATAATGTACGGATTCGCGGGGAAAGCGCCATTACCCTGTCGGGATCGACCAAGGAGGCCCCATAATGATCAGCCTGACGTCGGCCGCGTGCATGCGACCGAGACTGCGCCTTGCGCTTGGGGCAGTGGTCGTCGGACTTTTCTGCATTCCCCAGGCGGCAGACGCGCAAGGGTTGGTCAAGGGAGTTCAGCAGGGAGCCGAAGCAGGCAACAAGGCCGCCGGACCGGTCGGCGGCGTGTTGGGAGGCGCAATCGGCGGCGTGGTCGGCGTATTTACCGGCGTTCTCGGGGTCGGCGGGGAAAATGATAGAGGGCAAGCCGCCCCGACGATCGGCGGCGCCAAGCAACCCGGTCCAGCGAAAACCGCCAAAACGGCGAAGGCCGCAAAGATACCATCCAAGCCGGAGGTGCTAACGCAGCCGGGCCAACCGGAACTGACCGCCGAGCAGATTGTGGCGAGCAGCGACGCGAATATCGATCGGATCAAGGCCGAATTGAGCCTGACGCCGGAGCAGGAGAAGCATTGGACCGCATTCAATAGTGCGATGCACTATCTCGGCCATAATGGCGCCGACCGTCTCAATCTCAGAATTGCGCGCGCGAAGCGCGATCCGCCCGACGACATCATCGACCAGATGCGTAACGAGGCCCAGTTTCTCAACGACCGCGCCGTGGATCAACGCGCCGTTGCCGACACGGCCGAGCCGCTGTTCACCAGCCTTGACGACAAGCAAAAGGCGATCTTCATTCAGGAAATGGTGCGCCTGAGCCACGAGCGCGGGCTTGACTAGACCGCCAGCGCGCCCGCGCCGGGATTGGCGCGAAGCCTTGCTACCACAGGGGTGAATTGCCCATGGAGGCTTCCCGGCCGCGAATAGCCGGGCGCACAAGCCCTGGGGTAGGTGAAAGGCGAGGCACCCGGCTATCCCGCCGCAGCGGTGCGGCCCTTTAATTCGTCATGCAAAGTTGAAGAAAAGCTGACCGCTTCGCGCCCTAGATATGGCCGGGTCATGGCCTTGTCGGGATTCGGCTTCGAGGAACGCGTCAGACCAGCCAATCGCGACCGGCGGTTGCCGGCCGAGATGCCAATAACGGATCGTCGGTGGAACATGATCGGGAAAGGAACCGGCTTTCCGAAAAGACCATGCTCAATCAGAGCAGTGAGATCGTGATTCCAATCAACTTTTCCGAACTTGCCCGGATCATGATCTGGATCAGGCTTTCGGGAAATTCAGCTCCACGCCGACTCCGTCGGGATCGTACAGGAAAAACTGCGTATCGCCGGTGCGTGGCACAATGCTCTCGCGGAATTTGATGTTCTTGGACTGCAGATGCTTGCGCATGCCTTCAGCATCGGTCGCAGCAAAGGCGATATGGTCGAGGCGGCCGGTGTCCTCGTATTTCTTCTCCGTGCCGCGCACCACGATCCCTTCGCGTGGCTTGCGTGTGCCCATCAGATGCACGGTGGCCACACCGCCGGAATAGAGCCAGTAGCCGGGGAAATCGAGCGGCGGACGGTCGCCGTTCTCCAAACCGAGCACGTCACAATAGAAGTCCTTTGTGCGCTCCAGATCCGCAGGTTCGATCGTGTAATGTTGCAGTCCACCGAGCGACATATGTTTTCTCCTTGAACGAAGTTGATGTCGACACCCATCGCGGGCCGCCGACGCATCGATGTCGGGCATCCATCAAGCCGTGACCACGAGTTCCCGGTCGATCTGCTCGATCGACTTGCCCCGGGTCTCGATCCCAAAGAAATAATACACTGTTCCGGTCATCAAAAACCAGCAACCGAGATAGACAAACGCTAGAGGAATCTCCGGTAACGGCACGTCAGGCTTGAGATAATTTCCGGAACCCACGATCAGGGCGAGGCCGACTGGCCCGATGATCTTGCCGATACCGCCGAAGCCGTAGGCCGACCCCATACCCGAGGTCCGCAGATGCGAAGGCCAGACCTCCGCCGCGTAAGGGCCGACGATGGCAAAACCGCCGTCGGCGAAGAAGAACGCAACGGCCAGCAGCAGCCAGAACGCCGATGCGCCCATGAACATGGCATCGTAATGGTACCCCGCGATAATGGTAAGGGTCCCCGCGCCGAAACCCAGCAGGCCGCCGGCATTGCGCCGGCCCATCAGTTCGGAGAAAAACGAAAACGACAGCCTTCCAATGAAGCCGAAGACGCTGAGCAGGATCATCATCTTGGCGGCGTCCTGCGGAGTGACTTTCAGCAGCACCACAAACAGCGCCGGCGCCCAGAGCGTGATACCGTAGACGCCGGTCTGCGCACCGGCATTACCAAGCCAGGAAACGATCAGGCTTCGCGGATATTTGAAGAGGTCGAGCCAGTTGCTCCTGATAATCGGGCCGGCGTCGGCGGCCGTCGGCAACGGCAGCGACCCCGGCGCCATATGCAGCGCCCAGCCAAGGGACTTGCGCGCGTCCTCGTAACGGCCCTGGCGGCACAGCCAACGTGGCGACTCCGGCACCCAGACGCGGACCAAAAGCACCAGCAGAGCCGGCAGCACGCCGACGGCGAATAGCAGCCGCCACTCGGAGCTGCCGATCAACGAGCCCAGGACGGCACCGAGGCCGACGCCGAGCGGGATAACGCAGGTCACGAGGCCGCCGACCCAACCGCGCTTGGAGGAGGGCATGAATTCCTGCACCAGCGGCAGATCCACGCAATAGAGCCCGCCCACACCGACGCCGACGAAAAAACGCATCACCGAAAGGTAGATCCAGCCATTGTCCGGCGTGAAATACAACAGGCCGGTCGCGGCTGAGAAGTTCAGCACGGTGCCGATGAAAACCTTGCGGCGGCCGATGCGATCGGCAAGCCAGCCCCACACATAGGCGCCGAGGATGGCGCCGATACCCGAACTCATCAGCACGGTGGCGGATTGGCCGAAAGTCAGCTTCCAGGGCCCGATCAGGAAGGCGAGCACAAAACCGATCAGGAAGTAGTCGAAGAATTCGAGCGCATCGCCAATGATGGCAGCAATGAGGATCTTGATCTGGTTGCCGGTCAGACTCGTGCGTCGATCGAGTATCTCGAACATGGCGCCTTTTTCCCCTTGGCGCATGTTCGTTTCAAGCCGGGGGTCGCGCCTACGCACCGGCGGT
>JAJYAH010000818.1 GCA_021779635.1 Pseudomonadota bacterium
TGCGGGCAGCGAAGTCTGCTCACCGAGGCGCCCGCAGCCTGCGCGCGAGTTCTTCCTCGGTCGCGGCGGCGACGAGGTCTTCGAGTTCCAGTTCCAACTGCTCGACGAGCCGCGCCGTGCGCTCCGAGCGTTGCCCGTAGAGTTCGCGTTTGAGCTTTTCGATCCGCAGTTCGAGATGCGCGATCAGCGCTGTGGTGTCCATCACGCCGGAGAACGCCACCACCGAACCGACCGAGAGATCAATGCCGCTGGTGACGATGACGAAGGTCTCGCCGACCGCGACGATGCCGAGCATCGTGATCGCCCTCCGTCGCTCAGCGCCCGCAGCGCCGCCGCCAATGTGGCGCCGTCTATCGCGCCCGTGACCCGCATCCGCGCGCCGTTCGCAAAATCGTTCTCGATCTTGCCGGGATCGACCGGCGCAGCCAATTCAGCCGCTGGGGATTGCGGCGCCACCGCTATGGTGGCTGGCGCAAATCCAGCCTGCGGTCCTGCCGTCGCCCCCTGGGTGGCTCGAAATGCGCGCCGCCACAGGTACAACTGCGACCGTGAGATTCCCTAGCGGCGGCGCCCATTTCTATCGACTCCCGTTTATGATGTTGGCGATCCTCAATCGAGTTGCCTCACATCGCCAGCTCGGCTTCCTTGATGTTGGCGATCGGTCCAAGGATGGCCGGGTCGAAATCGTTGAGGACGCTTTGGTCGGACCAACGTCTCGGTAGATCGGGATTTGCCAGTGCCCCTCGGGCGATGGTGATGATATCGGCGCCGTCGTCCAGAGCGCCCACCGCCCGTTCGACATTGTGGAGGCTGCCATTGGCGAAGATCACTGCATCGGGCGCGTAGCGCTTGGCGAGGCGCATCAGCGACGGACCGCCTGCTGCGAACGCCGGCTTCCACGCCTCAAATTCGGTCACATGGATGAAATCCGCGCTGGCGTCCGCGAGGCTGCCGAAGATGATTTCAGCATCGCGCTCGGCGCGCGCCCACTTGTGATGGTAGTCGTTCACCTTGCCCTGCGATATCCGGACGCCGACCGGCGCCTTAGCGCCGACCTTCGCCCTTACGGCTTTGAGGGTTTCGAGGGCCAATCCGACGCGGTTCTGCGTGGAACCGCCCCACCGATCCGCCCTGTCGTTGGCATAGTCGGTCAAAAACTGGTCGAGGAGATACCCGTTGGCGCCATGGATTTCGATTGCGTCAAATCCGGCAACCTTGATGGCGCGCGCCGCCGCTTCAGCAAAGTCCTCGATGGCGTTGGCGATCTGCGCCTCGGTCATCGCGACCGGCAAAGCATAGGCGCCCTTACCGTGGTAGAAAGTCATCTGCGCACCCTTCGGCTGGACGGGAGACGGCCCTACCGTGGTGTCGCGAAAGCGATTGCCTTGGCTGATTGCGCCAGCATGCATCAATTGGGCGATGGCCAGCGCACCGTGCGCCTTGATGCCGTTGACGACCGGTTTCCAGGCATTGGCCTGCGCTTCGTCGGTCATGCCGGGCTGATTGACATATCCCTGTGAGAACGCCTGGTCGGTGTAGATGCCTTCGGTGATGACCGTCCCGAACCCGCCCCGCGCGAAACGCTCATAATAGCGGGTCATCGCCTCGGTCGCTCGGCCATCTTGGGTCGCCGAGATGCGTGTCATCGGCGCGACAGACAGGCGGTTCTTCGCCGCATGGCCGTTTATAACGATCGGCGCGAAAAGCGAGCTTGTGTCGGTGTCCATTGTCCAGACCTCCAAGAGTACTGAAGCGGCAGTTTGGCTGAAATCCCGCGAGTGCCGCTCGTCGACCTTGGATTTAGCTTTTGCTGATGGAATGCAGAAGGCTGGCTGGACGATAAGCAATATAACGGATATCGTTATAATATGGATCTCGCGGATGTAGCCTTGTTTCGCGCCATCGCCTCCGTCGGCAGCCTGTCGGCTGCGGCGCGCCAGATCGGCACAACGCCGATGTTGGTAAGCCGCCGGCTGGCAGGCCTCGAAGCCGAGCTCGGCGCGCGCCTGTTCCACCGCACGACGCGATCCCTATCGCTGACACCCGAGGGGGAGGCTTTCTTGCCTCACGCGGTGACCCTCATAGAGGCGCGCGATTCGGCGTTCGACTCGGTCTCATCCGGCGTCTCCGGCCTCTCGGGCGTGTTGAAGATTACAGCGCCGAACGTCATCGGCCACTCTGTCGTCGTCCCTGTCGTAGCCGAGTTGATCGCCGACAACCCCGCGCTGCGCGTCGATCTGACCCTGAGCGACGGCCTCGTCGATATCGCGACGGCAGGACTGGATGTGGCCGTCCGCGTTGCGGCGATGAAGCCGTCGGACATGATAGCGACAAGGGTAGCCGACAATCCGTTTACTTTGATCGCATCGCCAGGCTATGTCGCACGCTTCGGCCAACCCGCGACATCAGAAGATTTGGTGAGCCACCCCTGCATCAAGCTTCACGCGATGGACACTTGGCCATTCACGCGAAACGGCGAGATGCACCGGGTTCGGATCAGTGGTCCCCTCTCGGCCAGCACCGTCGATGCGGTACGAGCAGCTTGCATCGCGGGCGTAGGCATCGCCATGTTGACCTACTGGGACGTGCACGAGCAGGTCGCGCGCGGAGAATTGCAGCTTATCGCCCTCGCTGACGTCGAACCTCAGGAAGTCGGGATTTGGACCGTCTTCCCGACCCGCGTGCATATGCCTTCTCGAGTCCGGGCCTTTATCGATGCGTTGCGAGATCGCTGCTTGCGAGGGTCTCGCAGTCAACCTTAGACGAGACCCGCCGGGCAACCCGGACTTCGGGCTGATTCTCGCGTTACTGATGAGGGTCACCGCGCCAGCCGAAGCCCATCCACAAGGAGAGCCACCATTTGAGCGGCGTGGTCGGATTTTCCCTCGTAAGTTGACATGCACAATGTCGTAACCGCGCACAATATCTCCGCAGCGTCCATGCCAGGCCGCACGTCTCCGGCGGCTTCCGCAGCTTCGTAGAGTGCCCGAGCGGCCGGACGAAGGCATTGATCGAAGCGTGCAAACAAACCGACGAACACCGGATCGCCGGAGCCAAGCGCCTTGGCCAGACCTCGCTTAGTACTAATGAACTCGGCGTAGATCTGCATCCAGTCCGCCAGCGCCTCGAACGGCGGATATTTCGCAGCAAGCGTCGTCGCAGCCTGCGCGCACGCATCCATTTCACTGTGAAAGACCGCCGCGATGAGGTCTGCCCGTTGGGGAAACCTGCGAAACAGCGTCCCCATGCCGACGCCTGCCCGGTCGGCAATCTCGCGCGTGGTGGCATCCACCCCGGTCGTGGCAAATAGTTCTCTTGCGGCCGCAAGTATGGCGTCGATGCTGCGCTGGGCGTCGGAGCGCAAGCGACGTCCGCCACTTGCTCCCAGCGCCTCGTCTGCGCGTTGGTCATTTGATCGGGCGTTCGACACAGACCTCACTTGCTAAGAGGAGCGCTGCTCCGTATAAATGAGGAGCATTGCTC
>JAJYAH010000819.1 GCA_021779635.1 Pseudomonadota bacterium
CCGGGCCTCGAGGGCATGGACCTGGTGCCGATGGTCACGTCGGGCCAGCGCTTCACCTGGGACGAAACCCCGTGGGCCTGGGAAAAAGGCTTCGGCCGTCAGACCGAACCCGAGTTCAGCGTCGTGGCCATCGACTACGGCATCAAGCGCAACATTCTGCGGCTGCTGGCCGGCGTCGGCTGCAAGATCACCGTGGTGCCCGCGACCACCTCGGCGGAAGACATCCTGGCGATGAAGCCCGACGGCGTGTTCCTGTCGAACGGCCCCGGCGATCCCGCCGAGACCGGCAAATACGCGGTGCCGGTGATTCGGAAAGTCATCGACTCCGGGACGCCGACCTTCGGAATTTGCCTCGGCCATCAGATGCTCGGCCTCGCCGTCGGCGCCAGCACCAGGAAGATGCACCAGGGCCATCACGGCGCCAATCATCCGGTCAAGGACGAAACCACCGGCAAGGTGGAAATCACCTCGATGAACCACGGCTTTGCCGTCGACCAGGCCACGCTGCCGAAGGGCGCCACGCAAACCCATATCTCGCTGTTCGACGGCTCCAATTGCGGCATCCAGCTCGAGGGCAAGCCGGTGTTCTCGGTGCAGTACCACCCGGAGGCCTCCCCCGGCCCGCGCGACTCGCATTATCTGTTCAAGCGGTTCGCCGATTTGATGCGGGCGCATAAGAACGCGTAGGCGCGGGCGCCTTCCCCGGATGCTGCGCAGCGCGCCGCTCTTTGCGGCGTGATGCGCTGCTGATCCGGGGTCCATGCTTCATGCGTGGTGGCACAGCGGCCATGGGTCCCGGACGCGGCAATCCTTATTGCCTGCAGAGTTATCCTTTTGTATGACGGTCATCATTACACACCGCGCCCAGGAACCAGCCATGGACGACAAACCCGCTCGCAAGCTCGAATTCGGCGTGACGCCGACGGAAGTCATGGCCTCCATGGCGGGGATCGATTTCGTCCGCGCCATTTTCGAAGGCCGATTACCGGAGCCGCCGATCATGCAGAACGTCGAGCCGTTCGATTGCATGGCCGAGCCCGGCGTGGTGGTGATCCACAGCATCCCCGGTTTCCGGCATTACAATCCTATCGGCTCGGTGCATGGCGGCTACGCGGCCATCCTGCTCGATTCGGCGATGGGACTGGCCGTTCAGAGCATGTTGCCGGCCGGCACCGGCTACACCACGCTCGAATTCAAGATCAGTTTCATCAAGGGCATGAGCAAGGACACCGGCGTGGTGCGCACCGAAGGCCGCACCCTGAATGCCGGCCGCCGCGCCGCGACCGCCGAAGCGCGCATCACCGACGCCCAGGGCCGCCTGCTCGCCCATGCCACCACCACCTGCCTGGTTTTCGAGATCCCCAAGGCGTGAAAACGGGGACGCGCCCCTTCGAAGACCACGCGACAAGAATGATTGCGGCGTTGAAGGATTAGCCGCCGCCGGCGAGCCGAAGCGGCGGCGAAAACTCGGCTGGCGGAAGAAGCCTTCGTCAAACCCCGAGGTAACGCTGCAGAAGCTCCGGTTGCGCCCTGATTTCCCGCGCCGGGCCTTCGTGAACGATATGCCCGTTGTTGATGATGTAGACGCGCTGGGCCAGCGCCAGCATCGCCGCCAGATTTTGCTCCACCAGCACGATGGTCTGGCCTGCGGCCGCGAGATTGCGGCAGGCAGCCATCAAATCGCGGACGATGACCGGCGCGAGCCCCTCGAACGGCTCATCCAGCAAGATGATCTTGGGGTCCCGCACCAGCGCGCGGGCGATCGCCAGCATCTGCTGCTCGCCGCCGGACAGATCGGTGCCGCGGCTGCCACGCCGCTCCTTGAGCCGCGGAAACATCTCGTAGATGCGGTCGAGCGGCCAGCGCCCCGACGCGCTCAGGCCGGCAAGAACAAGGTTCTCCTCGACGTTGAGGCTGCCGAAAATCCGGCGCTCTTCATGCACGAGCTGCATGCCCGCCCGGGCAATGGCGTGGCTTTTTCGCCCCGCAATATTGACGCCATCGAACATCACGTTGCCGGCGCGCGGCGTCAATACGCCCATCAGGCTCTTCAAGGTCGTGCTTTTGCCGGCGCCGTTACGGCCAAGCAGACCCACCACCTCGTTGCGCGCGACGTGCAGCGAGACATCGAACAGGATGTGGGAATCTCCGTAATAGCTGTTCAGGCCGCTGGCCTCGAGCAGGTTCATGCGGCGAGCACTCCATCCACACCACCGAGATAGGCTTCCTGCACCGTGACATTGTTCTTGATTTCTTCCGGTGTCCCTTCAACCAGCACCCGGCCTTCCTGCAACACGGTGACGCGTTCGGCCAGTTCGAACAGCGCATCCATGTCGTGATCGATGATGATCATGGTGCGGCCCCGGCTGATCGATTTGAGCAGCCTGACGGTTTCGACGCGCTCGCGGGGACTCATGCCGGCGAGCGGCTCGTCAAGCAGCAGCAGGTTCGGTGACGTGGCCAGCGCCAATCCGATTTCAAGCCGCCGCTTTTCGCCATAGGCGAGCTGCGACACCGGCGTATCCGGCCGCGACGAGAGATCGACCAGATCGAGGGTACGCTCCACGAGTTCATTCAATCCCGGAATTTTGTCCAGGCTGCGGAACAGATCCAGCTTGAATTTTCCCCGTCGCTCGGCAAGTGCTGCGATGACAATGTTTTCACGCACCGTCAGGCCGGCGAACAGCTGGTTGACCTGATAGCTCTTGGTCAGGCCGAGCTGGCAGACGCTGGAGACGTTCATGCCGGTGATGTCGCGCCCGTCAAACATGATCCTGCCGGAGGTCGGCGGGATCTCGCAGGTCAGCATCTTGAAGAACGTCGACTTGCCGGCGCCGTTGGGTCCGATGATGCCACGCAGTTCGCCGCGATCGACCGTAAAATCGATATCGCTGTTGGCGAGCAGGCCGCCGTAGCGCTTGGTCAGGCCGCTGGCCTGCAGGATCGGGCCGGAACCGCTGTCGCCTGCGCGCCGTCGTATCATCATGAGCGGCTCTTCGATGACCGGCCCTCGCGCAACTTTCCGTTCGCCCACAGCGTGAACGGCAGGCTCAACCGCCGGCCCGGCCGGTTCGGAATATTTCGCGCGCTTGCCAAAGATCCAGCCGTAGAGGTCCTCCAGGCCACCGACAATGCCGCGCCGCAGGAAGCAGACCAGCAGCACAAAGACGATGCCGAGCACCAGCTTCCACGCCGCGCCGAGCCCGAGCGCCGCCTGCAGGAAATCCTGGAGGAAGAGCCAGATCGTCGCGCCGACCAGCGGACCGAACAGCGTGCCCCTGCCGCCGATCGCGGTCTGCATCACGAGCTGACCCGAGGTGTCGAAGGTGAATGCGTCGGGCGGCATGAAGGCTTGCAGGACGCCAAGCAGCCCGCCGGCGAACCCGGCATAGGCGGCCGCTATCACGAAGGCCGCGAGCTTGTAGCTGTGGATGTTATGGCCGACGGCCGTCGCGCGCAGCGGATTGTCCCGGATCGCGCTC
>JAJYAH010000820.1 GCA_021779635.1 Pseudomonadota bacterium
ACGCGCCGTCGGGCTTTACGAGATGACGCAACTCTCCCAGCGTCTTGCCCGGGGCCGAGAAATCGTGAATGCAATCGCAGGCGGTGATGAGGTCAAAACCTTCGCCTCTTTCCAGCTCACCGGAGGCATTGGCGATGAATTGGATGCGGTCGCCAAGGCCGGCTCCCGTCGCCGCAGCGCGGGCCTGTCTGATCGTTTCAGCGTCCGGATCGAGACCCACAACCTCGCATTTGGGAAAAGCCTTCGCGATCGTCGCTCCCACACGCCCAACGCCACAGCCGAAATCGAGAACACGGCCACCACTCTCCAGCCGTTGGACAACATCCGGCAGCTTGGTCAGCCAATAACTGCCGAGGCGATTCTCATATTGCCCGCTATTGATCATATCGAGGGCGGTGACGCATTCGGGTCCGAACTCTTCGAAGCTCACACCACCGCCCGTGCGGAAGGACTCGGCTACCTTCGGAGCGGCGCCAATCAGCGCAGCCGCAAAATAGAACAGCCCGCCCATGAAGTGGTCGGTGCCTTCCGAGGCGAGAAGAAATGCGTGCTCTTCAGGGAGCAAGTAGGTGTCAGCGCCGCTGTCGTATTCGAGATAGCCGGAAGCCGTCATCCCCTTCAGCCATTCTTCGACATAGCGCGCCTGAAGGCCGGTGGCATCGATGACTTCGCTGGCTTGCATCGGCCCCCTGCCAATCATGGCGCGATAGAGGCCCGTCTTGACGCCGACATAGGCCATGCCGATGGCCATGGCGCCTGCCATGTCTCCATAGACCTTGTCTGCGAATATTTTCACTTTGTCTTTGTTCATGGCCAACCTTCGCGTCCGGGGGATGATGAACTCACGTGGTGCCTAGGCAGGGGAAACGATATCTGGCTGCAGACCTCTTGTTCTAAAAAAAATGACCGGGTCACAATCGCTGACCGAGCGAGCGCAAAAGGTTCCTCGTGTAGTCGTTATTTGAATCAAGTGCGTATGACGATCGTAAATCATTGAGAGCATTGTTGCGGTCGTTCAGTTTCAGATACGCCTGACCTCGGTTGAGGAAAGCCATTGCCGATCTTGCGTTGATGTTGATGGAACGCGAGTAGTCATCGATCGCGTCCCGCCAGCGCTCCATTGTCAACCACAGATTTCCTCGCGCCAGATAGCCTTCGGAATTATTGGGATCAAGCTTGAGGCCTGCCTCGACATCGGCATGAGCGCGATCGAGCTGCCGCTGTGCCATCAGGATCCGCGCGCGGTCGAAATAGGCGGGTGCGAAGTTCGGCGTCAGGTCAATGCCCTTGGAGAAATACGCCACCGTCTCGGTATAATCGGGAATGCGTGAACAGTTCGCATCGCTTTCGCCGGCGATGCAGCGACGGACTCGAACATTTTCGCGGCGTTCGGAAACCAGCCCGAGCAGGTATTGCGTGTAGCCGGCTTTGGGATCCATCTGTTCGGCCTGCTTGAAATCGCGATAGCTGCCATCAAGCTGTCCTGTCGCCAACAAGGCGCGACCGCGAGTCTGCAATTTGTCGAGGCTGGCCCCTGCCTTCAATGCGTTATTGAGGTCGAAGATCGCAGCATCGTATTTGCCGCGGTCAAAGTTGATCCAGCTTCTGACTTCGCTGGCGATGGATGTCGAGGCGTCAATTTCGAGTGCTTCGTCGGCGTCCGAGAAGGCCAGATCGTACTTCTTCTGCCAGTAGTAGGTCCTGGCGCGCAGCGCGAGCGCAAACTGGTCGCGTGGGCTGATCCGCAGCACTTCACTGAAATCCGCTACGGCCTGGTCGAACTGGTTGGCAAGGGCATAGGAGTTACCCCGTAAACGCAAGCCGGCAAGATCTGACGGATTGAGCCGATGATATTCGGAAAAGTCGCGTGCCGCGGCGGCATAGAGGTTCTTGTCGAACTCCGCCAGGCCGCGCAGATAGTAGGCTTGGGCCGACGTGCCGTCGAGCCTGATCGCCTCCGTCAGATCGTTGATCGCCTGGTCGTATTGCTGCTGCTGATAGTACATGGCACCGCGGCCCCGCCACGCATATTCGTACGCTGAATTCAGGCTGATCGATTTGTTGAAGTCAGCCGCGGCACGCGCGAAATCCCGTTGGCTCAGAAAGTGGAAGCCGCGCCGCGCCAGCGACCAGACATTGTTCGGATTAAGCCGAAGCGCCTCATTGAGGTCGGCAAGCGCCTCAGGTGTCTCGTTGCGCAGATAGGCTCGGCGGGTCAGCACATCGGAACGGGCGTTGGCATCGAGATCGGCGCTGGCCAGCGCCTGGTCACAGGCGGCGATGCCCACAGCCTTTTCGACATTGTCGTTCTTGCAAGTCTGCTCCTGCTGCGATGCGGGTTTGTCCTTTACCGGCGGTGTGGCGGGACTGCCCGGCGCAGAGGTTCCAGGTTTCGCCCAGGGCGCGTTGGCTGGCATCCGGGCGTCGCCCATCATCCATCCGGCCAGCACGAGCGCGATCGCCGGCGGTGCCACAAACCAGCTGCGCTGATACCACGGGTCGACCGCCCAAAGGCCGCTGTGCAGCGCCGCCAGCCGCGACGCCAACCCGGTCATTGCTTGTATCCCATCGCGCCATAGGCGCTTTCCAGGTCCGCAAGTTCGAGCTTCGATACGTCGGCGGTAGGGTCGGAATAGCTGCGTACGGCGTGAGCCTCGCGCGCCTTTTCAAGCAGTGTCCGGATCGAACGCGCGTTGCCCCAGTCTGAACTGTTGCGCTCGGCGTCGACCCAATTCTTGAACTTCGGCTCAAACCCCTCGGGCAGTAAATACCCTTGCTGCTTCGCCATCACCTGCAAGATCGACGCGAGCTCCGACGCCTCGTAGGACGGGAAGTTGATGGTCTTGGTGAAACGGCTGGCGAGCCCCGGATTGGCGCCGATGAAGCGCCGCATTTCGTCGGGATAGCCCGCCGCGATCACGATCAGGCGGTCGCGGTTGTCTTCCATGTATTTCAGCAGCGTGTCGATAGCCTCGCGCCCGAAGTCCGAACCACTGCCGGGATCGCTGGCGAGCGCATAAGCCTCGTCGATGAAAAGCACGCCGTCATGGGCGGACTTGCAGACCTCGAGCATCTTGATCGCGGTCTGGCCGATATAGCCGGCCACCACCTTGCCGCGATCGGTCTCAACCAGATGACCTTTGCGCAGCACGCCAAGCGAACTGTAGATTTCGCCGAGGGCACGCGCGACCACGGTTTTGCCGACACCAGGCGGCCCGGTAAAGACCATGTGGCGGCTGGTCGGCGCGACCGGCAGGCCTTGTTCGCGCCGCTTGCGTTCGATCTCCAGACTGGCGAGCAGCTTGTTGACCTCCGCTTTAACAGGGGCGAGGCCAATCATGTTTTCCAGATCGTTGAGGGCATCGTCCGCCGTTCGGGTCACAATCTTGGTCGTTGAATCCGGCGACGTTACGGTCAACCTGCGGCCGACGGTATAACCCGCGCCGGCTGGCACCAGGCCCATCGCGGCCGGATCGGCTAC
>JAJYAH010000084.1 GCA_021779635.1 Pseudomonadota bacterium
TTTCATGGAATCGGTCGTCTAGATGGTTGTGTTGCTAAACGCTACGAGCACGGCCGCACCATTCAACGCTGGTTTCGTCTCGCCTATACGTTGGTGTTAGAGAACGCGCCCCACCGAAAGATGTTGGTCCATTCGCGACCGCCGGTGACGACGCTACCCCACTCATACATTGATATGACCCGCTCTTTCCGAAGGTTGAATGTCAGACGGCGGAATTACACCGCAAATTGGTAGAATGATGAAGCTACGCAGAAATGGGAGAAGCCAGTGACTTCGAAGATCGCAGATACGCAGAAGACGATCATCGTGAGCGGTGCGTAACAAGGCATCGGCGCTGCCGCGTCGTCTCCTTGCCCTCGTGGGACGTCTTTGAGCACCAGCCGCAGTCCTATCGCGAGGAGGCGCTGCCGTCGCGCGTCGAAGCGCGCACCGCCGTCGAACAGGGATCAGTGCTGGGATGGGATAAATGTCGGCGCGGCCGGCCGTATCGTCGGCATGAAGACCTTCGGGGCGTCGGCGGCGCTCAAGGAGCTGCAGCGCAGGTTTGGCTTTGAACCGGAGCGGATCGTCGCGACCGCCATGGGAGCTGATCGGCCGCTAGTAACGAAAGAAACAGCCGATGATGTCGAATAGGCTAAATCAGTTGACCGGGGTTGAAAGCTCTCAGACCCAGGGTGCCGTGGTGGCTCCGCCATGCGCCATGGTGATATTCGGCGCTGCCGGCGACCTGACGAAGCGCCTGGTTGTGCCGGCGCTCTACAACCTGGTTGCTGCCCGGCGGCTATCCGACGGATTTCGGCTCGTCGGTGTCGACCTCGCCGCCCAGACGGCCGAGGAGTGGCGCAAGAACCTCGCCGATATGATGCAGCAATTTGTCGGGAAGGACGGCGAGTTCCAAATCGGCCGGCTTGATCAGGATGCCTGGCGATGGCTGGCCGAGCGCATGAGCTATCTGCAGGGTGATCTCGACGATCCCGGGACTTACGAGCGGCTGGGCAAGCATTTGGCCGAGCTCGACAAGACCGCCGGCACCGCAGGCAACCACCTTTTCTATCTCGCCGTCGCGGACCGCTTTTTCGGCGTGGCCGTCGCGAAGCTCGCGGCTGCGGGCCTCGTGACCGAAAGAGATGGGCAGTGGCGGCGGGTGGTGATCGAGAAACCGTTTGGCCACGACCTGTCCTCGGCCAAGGCACTCAATGCTCAGATCCTGAATGCGCTGCAGGAGCATCAGATTTATCGGATTGACCATTTCCTTGGCAAGGAAACGGTGCAGAACATCATGGCGCTGCGCTTTGCCAACGGCCTGTTCGAGCCGCTGTGGAACCGGCAGCACATCGACCACGTACAGATCACCGCGGCGGAGACCGTCGGTGTCGAGCACCGGGGCAGGTTCTACGAGAAGACCGGAGCGCTGCGCGACATGGTACCGAACCACGTGTTCCAGCTGCTGGCGATGACCGCCATGGAACCGCCAATATCCTTCGATGCCGATGCGGTTCGGTCCAAGAAGGCGGAGGTCATCCAAGCCATCCATCCGTTCGAGCCCGCGCGGGCGCTCAACGATGTCGTGCGCGGTCAGTACAACGCCGGCACTGTCCTCGATCGAGCGGTCCATGCCTATCGCCGGGAACCTGATGTCGCGCCTGACTCGAATACCGAGACATTCATCGCCTGCAAGCTGAAGATCGACAACTGGCGTTGGGCTGGCGTTCCGTTCTACTTGCGCACAGGCAAATATCTGAAGCGCCGTGTGACGGAGATCGCGATCCGATTTCATCAGGCGCCCTACACCCTGTTCCGTGGCACCGACGTAGAGCGAATGAATCCGAATTGGATGATCCTGCGTATCCAGCCCGACGAGGGCATCGCGCTCGAATTCGCGGCCAAACGCCCTGGTCCAAGCATGAAGTTGAGCTCCGTCAGCATGGACTTTGCCTACAAGGCTTACTTCAGGATCGGACCCAGCACCGGGTACGAGACACTGATCTTCGACTGCATGACCGGCGATGCAACCCTGTTCCAGCGCGCCGACAATATCGAGGCCGGTTGGCAAGCCGTTCAACCCATCCTTGACGTCTGGGCAAACAACCTGCCCCGGGATTTTGCGAACTATGCCGCAGGCGGAAACGGCCCCGCCGCGGCCGACGAGTTGCTGGCACGTGATGGGCGCGCCTGGAGGCCGCTGGACTGAGCGAGTGTCGCGGAGGTCGTGATGGTGAGGAAACGGAAGATTTCCCTTGTGTTGGCAGACGTGGACGGCACGCTGGTCAACGAGGAGAAGGTCCTGACGGAGCGCGCGCAGAGCGCCATCGGGGAGCTGCGACGCGCCGGCATCCGCTTTGCAATTACCAGTGGCCGCCCGCCGCTCGGCATGGCCATGCTGTTCGACCCGCTCGCGCTCGATACGCCGATTGCCGGCTTCAACGGCGGGCTCTTCGTCGAACGGGATCTCACGATCCTGGAGCAAAAGACGGTCCCTGACGATGTGGCGAGCCAGGCGATCGATCTCATTCGCGACCATGGCCTCGACGCCTGGGTTTACCGTGGCAACGACTGGCTGATCACAAAGGCCGACGCCCCGCACGTCGCCCGTGAAGCTTGGACGGTCAAATTCGAGCCGAAGATCGTGGCAGATCTCGGCAGAAAGCTTGACCAAGTTACCAAGATCGTCGGTGTAAGCGACGATTACGACAAGGTGCAGCGATGCGAGGCAGACGCGCGAACGTCCTTCGGACGGCGCGCGACGGCGGCGCGGTCGCAACCCTACTATCTCGACATTACGAACAAGGGCGCGAACAAGGGTGCCGTCGTGGAATATCTGTCGAGCCACATGGAGGTCCCGATCCAGGAGATCGCCACGATCGGCGATCAACCCAACGACGTGCTGATGTTCAAGCGGTCCGGTTTAAGCATCGCCATGGGCAATGCCTCCGATGACGTGAAAAAGCAGGCCGACGCTACGACGGATTCCTACAATGACGAGGGCTTCGCCAAGGCGATGGAGCGCTTCGTTCTGGGTGCGTCTGATTGAGGTAGCGGCATGGGCGAGACAAGCGGTCGCTTCGAAATATTTCCCGATCCGATGGCAGTGGCCCACCATGTGGCCGAATGGGTGACGTTGGCTGCGCTCGCCGCGAACGGCACGTTTCGGGTGTCACTTTCCGGCGGATCGACTCCAGGGACGCTTTACCGACTTCTCGCGTCCGATGAGTTCAGCGGCCGTTTCCCCTGGCAGCGCGTCTTCTGGTACTGGGGAGATGAGCGCTTCGTTCCCTACGACCAACCCGACAGCAACTATCGCATGGTCCGCGAGGCGATGCTCGCGAAGGTTCCGGTGCCACCGGAGAACGTTTACCCTGTCCCGATCGACGGAAGCCCGCAGGACGCGGCCAGGCGATACGAGCGGACTCTGCAGGAGGCGTACGGCGGGGCGATTCTTGATCCCGCCCGTCCGCTCTTCGATGTGACCCTGCTTGGCCTTGGTGCCGACGGTCATACGGCTTCGCTGCTGCCTCGAGAACCGGTGCTGGAGGAGCGGCAGCGATGGGTGGCGGCCGTCTCGCATGGGCGCCCCGAGGCGCGCATCACCATGACCTATCCGGTGATCGATAGTAGCCGGCGCGTCGCATTTCTGGTGACGGGTCGGCAGAAGGCTCCCATCTTGCGGTCAATCCGCGCCGGGGACAGCGAGGCTCCTGCGTCGCGGGTTCGGCCGATCGGCGAACTTGTCTGGTTCGTAGACCAAGCTGCGATGAGCGACGAACGAATGCCCAGCCGGGCGCATACACGGCCGCTATGAAATGCGGCGCTTGCGGGGGCAAGCCCGCCCTGGTGCGTCCGGCCCCCGACTGCGCAAGAGACGAGCAATGACGCTTCGAATCGAAGACTATGCATTGATAGGCGACTGTCATACGGCTGCTTTGGTCGGGCGCGACGGCTCGATCGATTGGCTGTGCTGGCCGCGTTTCGACTCGGCTGCCTGCTTTGCCGCCCTGCTCGGGCAAGTTGACAATGGTCGGTGGCTGATTGCCCCAAAGGATTCGCCTCTCGGCACCCGACGACGCTATCGTCCAGGCACGCTCATCCTTGAGACCGAATTCCAGACTGAATCCGGCCGTGCGGCGATTGTCGATTTCATGATTCCGGCGGACGGTACCCATCTTGTCCGGATTGTGAAGGGTCTTTCGGGGCGGGTGGCTTTTCAGACAGAGCTTGTGGTGCGCTTCAACTACGGGGCCACGGTCCCGTGGGTCAACCGGCTCGACGACGGGTCGATCAACGCGATTGCCGGCCCGGAGCGTGTTGTGCTGCGAACTCCCGTCGCGCTTTATGGCGAAGATCTTAGAACGGTCGGCGAGTTCGCCGTCGAGGCCGAGCAGTCGATTCCCTTTGTCCTCTCCTACGGCTCTTCCTTTCAAAGTCCGCCGCCTACCGTCGATTGGTTCGATGCGCTGGCGCGCACGGAAACATTCTGGCGCCAATGGAGCGATCGCTGTCCCGAGGTTGGTCCCTGGACCGAAGCGGTTAAACGCTCGCTGATCACGTTGAAGGCTTTGACCTACGCCCCGACCGGCGGGATCGTCGCCGCTGCCACAACATCGCTTCCCGAGCACCTCGGTGGCGTGAGGAACTGGGACTACCGATATTGCTGGCTTCGGGATGCCACCTTCGCGCTCATGGCCCTGATGGAGCTCGGATATTACGAGGAGGCTCAGGCATGGCGAGATTGGCTCATGCGCGCAGTCGCCGGCAGCCCGGACCAGGTCCAGATCATGTATGGGGTGGGTGGCGAGCGATGGTTGCCAGAGCAGATCGTCCACTGGCTGCCCGGATACGAGAAGTCGGCGCCGGTGCGGATCGGAAATGATGCATCTCGGCAGCTGCAGCTCGACGTCTTCGGCGAGATCGTCGACGCGATCCTGCAGGCGCAGAAAGCAGGTATGGCGCCATCGGAACGCGGCGTGGCCCTGCGGTCAGTCGTCTTGGACCACCTGGCAACGGCGTGGCGGCAACCCGACGAAGGCATTTGGGAGGTCCGCGGCGGCCGCCAGGATTTCGTTCATTCGAAAGTCATGGCCTGGGTCGCATTCGATCGTGCTGCGAGCGAGCGGGAAGCGCAGGCAGCCAACGAGCCGGAGGAACGATGGCGCCAAATCGCCAACGAAATTCATGCCGAAATCTGTGAGCGCGGCTTCGACCGTGACCTTAACAGCTTCGTGCAGGCCTACGGTTCCAAGCAGCTCGATGCCAGCTTGCTGTTGATCCCGTTGGTCGGCTTTCTTTCTCCCGAGGATCCGCGCGTCCGCGGAACACTTCGGGCGATCGAGGATAGGCTTTTGATCGATGGTGAATTCGTTCTGCGCTACGAGAGCGAACATGCTGGCGACGGGTTACCCGCGGGCGAAGGAGCCTTCCTGGCGTGCAGCTTCTGGCTGGTCCAAAATTACGTATTACAGGGCCGCAATGCGGAAGCAGGCGAGCTATTCGCTCGCTTGCTCGCTCGCTGCAACGACGTGGGCTTGCTCGCGGAAGAGCTCGATCCACTGACCGGACGCATGCTGGGCAATTTTCCGCAAGCCTACAGCCACGTTGGGCTGATCCACTGCGCTCTCAGTTTAAGCCGACAGAGCGGCCCGGCAGAGGAGCGTGCGGTATCGCAACGCTCAATGATCGCCGCTGCGGCCACCGCTGGCGAGTGAAAGAGGATGGTTCCTCGAGCCGATTGCCGCGGCGATGTCGGCCATTGAAATATTAGGGCCGGGTCTGACAAACACCTGAGACGCCCGGGCGTCAGCCTCGATCTGGCGATAGAGTTGCACCGAATCGGAGAACCCCTTCAAGGCGCGGCGGCCGATCGAAACCAAATCTGCGATCCCAGCAAGCCCGCAAACCGCTCAGAGCTCAAAAGTACGCGGCCCGTTGCGCCTGTAGCGGTTTGGATCCCGTTCACCAAGTTGACGTCAGGGCCAATGACGGTGAAATCAAGCCGTCGGCTGTCGGCGAATTGGGGTCTGGATCGACCTCTACCCGCCCGATCCGGCGGTGCCTTTACTGTTGAGGAAATCCATCTCAGGTCCGACTGGAACGATCCCGGTTGGATTGATGCTGCGGTGGCTCTCATAATAATGATGCTTGATGTGGTGGAAATCGACCGTATCAGCAACGCCGGACATGCGGTAGAGATTGCCGGTGTAGGCGGCGAGCGCCGGATAATCGGCGATGCATCGCACGTTGCATTTGAAGTGACCAAAATAGACCGGATCGAAGCGGATCAAGGTCGTGAACAACCTGACATCGGCCTCGGTGAGACACTCCCCGCAAAGGTAACGCGATCCGCGCAGCCGATGCTCAACCCAATCCAGCGTCTCAAAAAGGGGCCTCACCGCCTCTTCATAAGCCGTCTGCGTCGTGGCAAAGCCGGCCTTGTAGACGCCGTTGTTGACCGTGTCGTAGATGCGGGCATTGAGCGCATCGATCTGTTGGCGGAGGTCTTTCGGATAGAGATCGCCATCTTTGGCGCCGATCCCGTCGAAAGCAGAATTCAGCATCCGGATGATTTCGGAAGATTCGTTGTTGACGATGGTGCGGCGCTCCTTATCCCACAATACCGGCACCGTCACCCGACCGGTATAGTCCGGATCGGCGGCGGTGTAGATCTGATAGAGAAAGCGCGCGTGATTGATCTGATCCGGGATGACGCCCGGGCCGTCTTCAAAGGTCCAACCCTGGTCGAGCATTCGCCAATGCACCACAGAAAGGCCGATCATCGCCTCGAGGCCTTTCAGCGCTCGCATAATCAGGACGCGGTGCGCCCATGGGCAGGCCAGCGAGACGTAGAGATGATAGCGGCCGACGGCGGCTGCGAATCCGCCGGTTCCCGAAGGACCCGACGCGCCATCTGCGGTCACCCAATTACGATACGCACTATCCTTGCGAACGAAGCGACCGCCGGTAGTTGTGGTATCGTACCAACCGTCGTGCCAGACACCGTTGACCAACAAGCCCATGATGCTCTCCTGACCGTCAGGTTATCGGTCGTTTGCCGTAGAACGCGTCATCGAGCAGCTGAAGAACGCTCTCGCGCGTGCTCGTGCGCGGATTGTAATAAGGTGCCTGCATCACCAGCTCGGCTGCGTGATCGAGATCATCGTGTTTCATTCCAATTTCCTTTAGAGTGACCGGCGCGTTCAGTCGCGTGATCAGGTCGAAAATTCCGGTCGCTGCGTTCGTCGTCCCCATCGCGCGCTCGACCCGCTTCATCGCCTCTGGTGCGGCGGCATAATTGTAGGCGACCGCATGGGGCAGGATGATGGTGTGAGTCTCAGCATGCGGCAAATTCCACGACCCGCCAAGCACATGACACAACTTATGGTGCAGGGCTACGCCAGCTGTTCCGAGTACCAGGCCACAAAGCCACGCTGCGTAAAGGCAATCGCTGCGGCCGACCGGATCGTACGGATTGTTTGCTACCCGGGGCATTCCACGCGTCATCGCGCGGATGCCCTCCTCCGCCATCATCGCAGTGATGGGATTTGAATGCTCTGCATAGAGCGCCTCGACCGCGTGCGCGATCGCATTGAAGCCGCTTGTGAGCGAAACCATCGGCGGAAGATCGAGTGTCAGTATCGGATCGTAAATGACCGTTCTCGGTAACACCCGTCGATCACGGCCGGTCTTCTTCACGCCGGCTTCGGTGAGACCATAGATCGGTGTCATTTCCGACCCGGAATAGGTCGTAGGGATCGCCAGTATCGGAAGGCTTGAATGCAGCGCGATGGCTTTGCCAAGCCCGATGGTCGAGCCGCCGCCCGCGGCGACCACGCAGTCCGCGTCTAGGCGGCGGGCTTGCTCCCTCGCAGCTTGGGCGACTTCGACCGGCACGTGCATTGCAGCCCCGGCGAAAACACCGGCACAGCCCTTGTCAAGCCGGCTGGCGATCTCCAGCGCCAGCGTCTGCCGGGTGGGCGTCGACAGCACCAGGGCACGCTTCGCGCCGAGTTGCTCGATCTCGTGCGGCAATTGGTCAAGCGCATGCGGCCCGAACACCACGCGAACCGGTTGCATTTCGAAAACGAAGCTTTCCATCTCGGACTTTCTCCCGACCCTCGGGAAACAGGCTAGGATTTTTGTTGTCAACGCGCGGAACCCAACTGGCGTACCGGCAAGCAGGCGATTAAGCTATTGCCGGGGCAATATGAAGATTATTCCGAACCAACAGACCGAAAACCTCGATCTCCACGCGCTCCGCGTACTGGACGCGCTGTTTCGCGACCGAAGCCTGACCCGCGCCGCTGAAGCGCTGCACACCAGTCAACCGGCGTTGAGCAAGACGCTGGCGCGCCTGCGGCGCTATTTCGACGATCCATTGTTTGTCCGTGTGGCATTGCACATGGAGCCGACGGCCAAGGCGCTTGAACTCGAGAAGCCGATCCGCGCGTTGCTCGACGGAATGCAGCGTCTGCGCAACCAGCAGCTCCATTTCGACCCTTATACATCGAATCGGACCTTCCGTGTTTTCACGCTCGACGCCGGTGTTATCGTGCTGCTCCTTCCCGTCATCAGGTTGCTGCTGAGCGATGCTCCCGGCGTAAGGGTGCGAGCTGCCCAGGTGAGCCTGCAATACCTTCATGCCTCGTTGGAGGCAGGCGAAATCGATCTCGCGATCGGCGAGTTTCCGCTGCTGATACCGGGGATCCGCCGGCAAAAGCTGTTTTCGGGGCGGCACATGAGCATTTTCCAGAAGAACCATCCGCGGCTCGGCCCCGATCCCTCGCAATCCGATTTCATTGACGAGCAACACGTCCTCGTAACAGCGGCTGGAACGGGTCATCCTCATCAGATTGCGGAGCGCTCACTTGAGGAGCAACTTCCGCCTCGCAATGTCATCGCGCACGTACCAAGCTTCACCGCGGCCGCCATTCTTGCCAAGCACACCGATGCGGTCACAACAATGCCCGGGCCAGTCGCGGCCGTTCTCGCTCGCGAACTCGACATGCGGATTGCAAAAGCGCCGATCAAGCTGCCGGAGTTCGAAATCGCCCAATACTGGCATGAGCGCTTCGACCGTGACCCCGGAAACCAATGGCTGCGGTCCGTCTTTAACGCCCAATTCGGCAGCGGACGGAAGTCGCCATCGCGAAAATAGCGTCATTACGTTGGTCCAGGCCTACGCCTTGTGGCGTGCTGCGAATTTGGCGAAAGCTGCGAGCTGATCGGCAACAGCTTTCCGTGTTGGCTCGTCCTTAAGCTCGAGCGTATCGGGATCGAATTTGGTCTGGGCAAGGCCCACCAAAACCTCAGGCGTTCCGAACACCGACGCGCAGAGAAACGTCAACGCCATCCGAAGATGATATTGCATGCGGGCGCCCCCGAGAGGGCCGCCGGTGGCCGACTGTATGGCGACAGGCTTGTCCTTGAACGGCTGGTTGTCCAGCCGCGATACCCAGTCCAGAGCATTCTTGAGGCCGCCCGGGATGGTCCAATTATACTCCGGTGCAACAATGACGACGGCATCCGCCCTGCGGATCGCGTCGGCGAAATTGGTGACGTCGGCCGGAAAGCCCTTTGCTTGCACATCCGCGTTGTAGATAGGCATACCGTCATAGGGCGGAGCTTCGGAGAACCGAAACCCGGCTGGAGCCAGGGCGGGCAGCGCTCGCATCAGGGCAGTATTAAAGGAGCCCTTGCGAAGGCTGCCGCTGACCGTAATCACGTCGATGGTCATTATTGGTCTTTCCGATTGTCGACCGCACTAAGCGGGCGAACGTTGCAGGATTCGACACCTAAAGCGGACGCCCCGATATCGATAAGCCAATGCGTCCAGCATAGAGCGCAGACGCCCGGCGCTGAAGGCCGGGCAAAGTGATTGACTTCGATCAAAGCACCTGCGGCGCCTGGCAGGATTCGTTCGCTTCAAACCGCTGCTTCCACGACGCCATGTTGCGGCATCGAAGTCTCGCTCGTCGGCTGCAAGATAAAATCATACTCAAGCAACCAGAAGGGCTGATCGGCGATTGCACCTGTTGGCAACCTCGCACCGGCCTGGACTTGGCGGAATTCCGCGATCAACGGCGCCTTGACGCCATAGACGACATCGGTCTCGAGATAGGGACAAGACTTCTTAAACAGATGAGTGATGATTTCGTGGTGATCCGGCGCGTTGATCAGGAAATGCACGTGCGACGGTCGCATTGGGCTGATGTCGGTCCGCAGCATCAACTCGCCAACGCTGCCATCCAGCGGAATCGAATATGGGACCGGCAGCACGGTCTGCACGACGAACGAACCATCTTGCCCGGATTTGAACACGCCGCGCATCCATGGCTCCGCAGAGCCGCGCTGTGCCTCGTAAAGCCCGTCGCCATCGGCCTGCCATATATCGAGCGTTGCGCCGGCAATTGGACGCCCCTGCAGGTCGCGAACCGAACCGACGATAAAGCAACGCTCGCCGGGCGCGCCGCGCGCGATGTCGGAGCCATCGTCCAGATTGGGCGAGTCATGGATGTGGAACGGGCCCGTGACGGTCGTCGGAGTAGCTCCGCCGGGCAAGCGATGGTTGACGCAATCGACGAGCATGCTCACACCGAGCACGTCGGACGCGAGGATAAACTCCTGCCGCTTTTCAGTCGAAAGCTGTCCGGTGCGTGTCAGCCATTTGATCGCCGTGATCCATTCGTGCTCGCTCGGCTCAACATCCCGAACGGAGGCGTGAAGGTGCTCGATCATCGACCGCATGATTTCGCGCAGTCGAGGGTCGGGCACAGCGTTCCATCGATCGAGAACGACGTCAGTGATATTGCTTTCAGTGACATAGGGCATGGTTTCCTCCTGACGTGCTGCGCCGGCCTTTGGCGATCCGAGGTACAAGCCCGCGCCGGAACCTCGAATCTTGGAATCATCCGCTACTTGCTAGATCCTCGGATCGAGAGCCGCTTCCTTGAGCCGCGCCACCTGCCCAAACGCAGCTCGCTCACCGGAAGCGGCGTCCTGTGCGCGGGCGTAGGCCGCCGACGACTTGTACTCGGTTGAATCTTCCTTCAGTTCGATGCCGCAGACCTCCCTGGCAAACTTCGCGTAGTATCCGGAGCCTGAGAATTCCGCGCGCTGCATCGTAAGCGACCGGATCGTCTGCAACGGCGTCCCGTTGAAGTTTTCGAACATGAACAGGCGTCCGCCCCAATCCGACAGATACAGGTCGCGAATCACCCGACCGATCTTGAGCCGATCGTGAGGCCGACCGCTCGGACCCGTGTTAAGCCGCTCCAGCCACGGACCGATCTTGGAGTCGTTCCATTGTTCTTCGGTCGGAAACAACAAGGCGCTCCGACCGCACAGGTCAAGCAGCTCATACATCATCGAGGAAAAGTGCTCTAGATAGTAGGCACGGCCGAAATCGTAGATCAGGATGTTCGGTTTGTAGTGACCGCCAGGCGTCAGAAAGCCAAGTTCTTCGGACGCGACAACATGTGCAATCATCGCTTGATGGAACCCGACAAATTTCGCGACCCGCACCTGAACCGCAGGGATCTTGCTGGTGCCGATGTGTTCGGTAATCAGGATGGCGAGACCGGCCATCAATTCGGCACGCACCATCTGGCGGATGATCGCATGATAATGCAACCAATCGAATACGCGTTGCGGATACAGCTTGGCGTGATCCGGGTTGCCGATATGAAAGACGTATTTCCAAGGGATCAATACATGGTCGAATACCGTCAAATTGTCGAGTTCATCGCCTGACGATGCCAAAGGATGCTCAACGGCATCGTCCTTCACGGTGCTTTCGCGGCAGACGACGGTGACGCCCTTGGTATTGACCGGAGTCATGGCATAGATGATCTGTTCCGCCGGGATTCCGGGACGGAAAAACACACCGATATGAATCCAGTCAGCAAATGCGGTGCCGGTCCCGATCGCCTTGACGCCGTCGACCACGATCCCCTTGTCATTGATTTCCAGCACACGAAGTGCGGGCGACTTCGCCTGGGCTTCCGGACTGGACCGATCCGCCTGGGGATCGACAAACTGCGGCGAACAATTCAGGTCGTTGTCCCTCGCGAATTTGAAAAACTCGACGATGTTCTTTGCGAGCCCACGACGTTCCGCTCCGATAGCGGACGTCTCCCAGGGCTGGGGGTCGTCGACGTAAGTCAGCAGTGGATAGTTGTTGGTATCGGGCATGCGCGGAAACGACGTGCCGCCAACCTCGCGCATGACGGTTTCATGGTATTTGCGCTTTCGCTTCACCTCGTCCTTATTGCGATGACCAAACCACTGCATCGAGCGGCGGACGCCATCCTCATCAAGGAATGTTACTACGTCTTCCAGATCCTTGCGGTTATGCAGGTCGTAGAAATCGGCAAGACGACGGGCGTAGTCGCGGGTCTTCGGGTGGGTGGCGACATTGTCGATCTTGTCGTCACCAACCCAGACGTTACGACCATCGTTGAGTGCTTCGAGATATTGCGCGCCAGTGCGTGGCATGTTCATGTCCTGTTTTGTGTTCGCGATCCGATGGACGGCGGTGTTAGGCAACGTTTCGAATGGTCGCGTAATTGCGACGGTGATAGATCAGGGGCTCATCTCCCGTCGCATGCACAGTCGACAACACCTCAGCGAAGACTATACTGTGTGTTCCCACTTCCCTGATCTCCGCGATCCGGCAGTCGAGCGCGACACGAGATGTCTTGCAGTAAGGTGAGCCGGTGGTGAGCAAGCCCCATTGCGAGCTGTCGAACCGCTCATGCATCGGGACTTTGCCGACGCCGGCGAACATCTGCGATAGAGCAACCTGATCGGCTCCTAGGCTGCTGACGCAGAGGACGCCGTTTGCCTTGATGACGGCATTCGCTGCGCTCTTGCGATTGACGCAGACAAGGATAGTCGGTGGCTCATCAGTTACCGTGCATACCGCCGAGCAGGTGAATCCTGCGATACCGTGGGCGCCATCAGTGGTTACGATGGAGACTGAGGAGGCGACCCGCGATAACGCTTCGCGAAATTCATCCGCAGAGACATGCGCTGCCTGTTCCCGAATTGACGCACCAATCAGCTTATTCTCAACAGTTGTGGTCCGGGGTTCGGTTTGGACAAGCATGATCCTCTCCCTAAAGAGTATGGACTTCACCACGATCTCGAATTCATGTCGGACGTTAGGTCTTCTTGTTACGTCGAGCATGTGGCAAGATCGTCTGCGGAACCACTGGGACAGCGGCTATTGAGACTATTGCCTTGGGGGAATGGAGCAGAAACTGCTGAAAGCTTTTGAGTCTGCACGGCGTGCTAGACTTAAACGACAGTCGCTGCGGACGGAATTTCGTCGCAAACAACCCCGCTGGCGGAATTCCGTTCAATCGGACCGGGAAATCTGGAGGGCGCAACAGCGCGTGGCTCAAGCGGCAAGCGATGGTGCGAATGCAATCAACCTCTCTGAGGCCTCGGCAACGATTTGATTGATCAGATCGCCTGTCTTCGGAATATCGTAAACAGGCGCGATGGTCTCGCGGACAGTTATGTTCGCGGTCTCGCAATCACCGGACTGCAGGGCACCCTTGAGCTCCTGTTCGTGACCGCTACATTTCGCGATGAAATCATTACGCATGACTCGACCGGTGCGGCTGGGCGGCCAGGTTCTTCCCCGGACGACGTCATATACGCTGGTGTGAATGGTCTCGTCCCGTGATCCCGCTACAAGTGTTGCCTTTGCCGCGTCCGGGACGAGTGATTCCCGCGTCGCGGAAAACCTGGTGCCCATTAGCACACCGTCGGCCCCGAGCATGAGCGACGCTGCGAGACCTCGGCCATCAGCGATGCCACCTGCGGCAAGCACGAGGACATCGGGTGCTCGTGCAACCAACGCATCCACCACCGACGGAACGAATGGCATCGTCGAACGCAACGCCCATCCACGTCCACCCGCTTCGGCCCCCTGAGCCACCACGACGTCGGCGCCGACATCGACCGCCTCGAACGCACGATCCAGGGTATGCACCTGGCAAATAAGCGGCACGCCGGCCTTCTTGATGCGAGCCGCATAGGGGGCTGGATTCGAGAAGGACAGCATTATCGCACGCGGATGTCGCTCTAGTGCGACATCGAGCAATCCCGGATCGTCCGGAATACTCCAGGTGATGAACCCGGCTCCAACCTCTGATCGAGTTACCTTTGCCGATTCGGTTTCGAACCAGACACGGTCAACGTAACCGCAACCCAGCAGCCCGAGCCCTCCAGCCGCCGCTACCGCCGACGCCAAAGCTCCTCCCGCGGCCGGCGTCATCGGCGCCACCACAATCGGATGCTTGATGTGAAAGCGCCTGGTCAGCCTGGTGGCTATGGTCACGATCGTCTCCTTGATACTGGTTGATATCTTTGCCGGACCGAAAGCGGCATCTTTGTTTCGATTAAAGCCAGAAGCCGGCCCTCATCACGATTTCCGCCCCTGCCGCAGCGCACATTGCATCACCGCTCCGGCTCCGGGCACCCCTCGATGAGGTCGAACCGCAGAAGCGCCGTGATCGCCTTCCTTGTTTGAAACCGCTAAACGCTAACGCGCTGATCGGCGCCTCTCCATTCAA
>JAJYAH010000821.1 GCA_021779635.1 Pseudomonadota bacterium
CGGTCCGGCAGCAGGGGGACGACTGGAGCAGACGGAAAACATAGACCGCAGTGGGCTTGCGACGAACAGCAGCATGTTCGACGCGGCTCCAGCCAAAAACGGCCCGATATGCAAGCGTTTCCCGCGCTAAACCCGTTCTTGCGACATTACCGCGGTTTGCGTAAGATTCTTGTGGCGATGGCGCCTGTCGCCGGGCACGTTTGCTATTCCGCCCCAGTGAACGAATGCGGGACGAAATTTACGTTTTCGTGCAAATTGCAATCGGCCAGGTCGTGCTCTCCCAACGCCACCACGGAGAATTCATGTTCGGAGAACCCAGTCGCCGCTGCTTTTTTTCTGGTTCCCCGGTCCCTTAAACGCCTCCATTTGACGGGAGGCATCGGCCTGCGCCGAAGCGGGCCTGTGCATGGTGGCATCACACACGAACACCCTCAATTCGGTAATGGCGGCAGGTTGCGATATGCGAATTCTGGTCACGGGCAACGCTGGATTTATCGGATTTCATACCGCTGCGCGCCTGCTGCAGCGGGGAGATTCCGTCGTCGGGGTCGACGTCGTTAACGACTACTATTCCCCGGAGATCAAGGAGTCCCGGCTCGAAGTCCTCGAGCAGCTTGCGCTACAAAGCCGCGGAGACTATCGCTTCCACCGCTCGAATCTGGCGGATCCCTCAGCTGTCAAGAGCTGCTTCTCCGACGGCCCTTTCGACCGGGTAATTCATCTCGCGGCTCAAGCCGGCGTTCGCTATAGCCTGGAGAATCCCCACGCTTATGTCGAAAGCAACATCATAGCATTCACCAATATGCTGGAGGCTTGCAGAGATGCAAAGGTCGATCATTTGACCTATGCAAGCACGAGCAGCGTCTATGGTGCGAACACCAAACTGCCCTTCAGCGAGCATCGGGGCGCCGACCATCCGTTGCAGTTCTATGCCGCCACCAAACGGGCCAATGAATTGATGGCCCACAGCTACAGCCACCTGTTCGGGATCCCGACAAGTGGACTTCGTTTTTTTACGGTCTACGGACCCTGGGGGCGGCCTGATATGGCATTGTTCCTGTTTACGAAGAACATTCTGGCTGGGCAGCCTATCAAGCTCTTCAACAACGGCGAACACATCCGCGATTTCACCTTCATCGACGACATTGTCGAGGGCGTTATCCGGGTGAGCGACGACATTGCCCGGCCGAATCCGGAGTGGGACAGCGACAATCCGGACCCGGCGACGAGCAACGCGCCCTTTCGCATCCTCAATATCGGCAACCACGCCCCGGTCCACCTCACCGAATATGTTGAGGCGATCGAGGAGGCGTTGGGCAAAAAAGCGATCCGGGAATTGCTGCCTATGCAACCTGGCGACGTCCCCAATACATTCGCGGATGTAAGTTCACTCATCAAGGCTGTAGGTTATCAACCTCGCACCCCCGTTCGCGACGGTGTGGCTCGCTTTGTCAATTGGTACCGGGATTACTTCAAGGTTTAGCGAAGAAGTCACGCACGGAGTTATATGGAGGGACGGGTGTGATCGCCGAGCTGAATTGACTCCGGATGAATCGAAATTCAAATAGTCAGATCGATACCGGAACGGGCTGCAGGAGGCAGGGGTCTTCGATTTGCCCCGTTCCTGGCCAGTTCGGCGCGAAGTGAAAGCAGCGAGAAAGTCCTCCCATGCGTATTATCAAGGTTGCCGCCGCTCAGATGGGCCCGATCCAGCGATCCGAAAGCCGGGAAGCCGTTATCCCGCGCATGCTCGCCTTGATGGACGAGGCAAAAGGGCGCGGGGCCGATCTGATCGTTTATCCGGAATTGGCGCTCACCACTTTCTTTCCGCGCTGGTACATGGAGAATCAGGCCGAGGTCGAGACCTGGTTCGAGCGCGAGATGCCGAACGCGGCGACGATGCCGCTGTTCAAGCGCGCTGCGGAGTATCAGATGGCGATGAGCTTCGGCTATGCCGAACTGACGCCGGACGGGCATCATTTCAACACCTGCATCCTCACCGATAGATCGGCGAAGATCGTCGGCAAATACCGCAAGGTGCATTTGCCGGGCCATTCGGAGTTCGACCCCGAACGCGCGTTCCAGCATCTTGAAAAGCGCTATTTCGAACCGGGCGATACCGGGTTCGAGGTATGGCGCACGATGGGCGGCCTCTTCGGTATGGCGATCTGCAACGACCGGCGGTGGCCCGAGACCTATCGCGTGATGGGCCTGCAAGGCGTGGAGATGGTCCTGCTCGGTTACAATACGCCCTCGGTCAATTCCCAGAAGAGCGAGGAAGGGCCCGAGAAGCGGTTGTTTCACAACCGTCTGTCCGTGCAGTCCGGCGCATATCAGAACGCGACATGGGTCGTGGCCGTCGCCAAGGCCGGCGTCGAGGATGGCTTTCCGCTCATTGGAGGCAGCCTGATCGTTGATCCCAACGGCGAAATTGTCGCGGAGGCCACGACCGAAGGCGATGAGCTCCTGGTCCACCCCTGTGATCTCGACGCAACCGTCTTCGGCAAGAAGACCATCTTCGACTTCGCCCGTCACCGTCGCATCGAGCATTATGGGCTGATTACCAGCCGTGTCGGTGCGGTCCCGCCGCCGGAAACGTAAAACTTAACGCTTCGAAGCGGATTCAGCAGAGTCAGCCGCGACAGGGCTTGTGACCTCGCCGTTGGTGATATCTGCGTACGCACGCGCGGAGGCGAACAAGACAATTAGTGCCGCGAAAACCGGACCGCGCCCAACGCCATGGTCGCGGCGGCCTGCGTGGGGTCGATCACGGGAATGCCGAGCGCGTCTTCCAGCGGTGCTCGCATGCGAGCCATGCCGGCGCAGCCCATGACAATGGCGCCGGCGCCATCCTCGTCCTTCAGCGCACGGCCGACTTCGATCATCTTCGCCAGCGTTCCGCTGCCTGACGCGGTTTCCGCCACGCTCATGTCAAGTGGCCGCTCGCCGGCCAGCCGGTCCATCAGCCCCATCTGCCGCAGGTAACGGATATGCCGACGGATGGAACGTTGGGCTATGGCGATGACCCCGAAAGTTTCCGCGCGCGTCATCGCGGTCAGCACGCCGCATTCGGCGATGCCGAACACCGGCCGATCGGTTCCTTCCCGGCAGACATGCAGGCCGGGATCGCTGTAGCAGGCGATCACGAAGGCGGCCACGGTGCTGTCGCTCTCGATCAGCCGGCGCAGCGGCATCGCTACGCTGTCGACATCGGACTGGCTTTCGATGCCGTAAGGGCCCTCGGCCAGCGTCGTGCACACGATCTCGGGCCCGTCCGCGAAATCGAGCGGTTTCAGCGTCTCTTCAAGCCCCTGCGTCACAATGACGTTGGAATTGGGATTGATCACGAGGATCCGCGGGCGGGACATGGTCTGTTCCTTGCAGCTGGCATCGCTTGCAACAACTAGCATAGTTTGCATAGCTTCGAACGCGAGGTCCGCGCAGTCCAGCGCTTTTCTCGCGCGTCTAATCGGC
>JAJYAH010000822.1 GCA_021779635.1 Pseudomonadota bacterium
ACTAGTCAGCCTGCAAACCATTGAATTGCTTGTGATGTATGCCTAAACGCGTCGCGAAGCTTGATTGACATCACCGGCACCCGATATCAGGATGTAGACGAACACGAGAGTCCTTTGCGGATGGACCCTGAAGGTAAAAGACCCAAGACAGTTCGCCGCAAAGACGCCGGCACCGGCGATCATTTGTCCGGGCACGGCTACCTCGACGGTCAGTTGCTGATCGCGATGCCGGTGATGGGAGATCCACGCTTCGAACGTTCGGTGATTTATCTCTGCGCGCATTCCTCCGAGGGCGCGATGGGCATCATCGTCAATCGCCCGGCGGGCAGCATCGACTTCCCCGAACTGCTGGTGCAACTCGACATCATCGAGAAGGCCGACCAGATCAAGCTGCCGGAAAACGCCGAAACCATGAAAGTGCTGAAAGGCGGCCCGGTCGAGACCGGCCGCGGCTTCGTGCTGCATTCGAGCGATTTCTTCATCCAGGATGCGACACTCAAGATCGACGACGGGATTTGCCTCACCGCAACCGTCGACATTCTCAAGGCGATTGCCAAGGGCGCCGGCCCGAAGCATGCAATCCTCGCGCTCGGCTATGCGGGCTGGGCGCCGGGACAGCTGGAGACCGAAATCCAGGACAACGGCTGGCTGCACTGCGATGCCGATCCAGATCTGGTGTTCGGCGGCGACGTCGAGGAGAAATACCTGCGGGCGCTGCGCAAGATCGGAATCGATCCGGGCATGCTGTCGAACGAAGCGGGGCATGCGTAGTGGAATTTCACTCCGCCATTTGAAGCAGATACTGCGTCGTCCCGGCGTAAGCGGGACGGATACGCCGTTTCCTCCGTTTGAGGCACTGCGGCGCACGCATCAATCGACAAATTACGCCGGTGGTTACGGGTCCCCGCTTTCGCGGGGACGACGGCATTTTCGGATCTACTCCGCCGCCTGCTGCGCGACGGTCGGCGCCGTGCCGGCCACCGTTGCGCGGCGCATGTCGCGTGGCTGCGACTGGTCGTAGCGGCGCACCCGGTGCATGGTCTGGCGGTTATCCCACATCACGAGGTCATGCAGCGTCCATTTGTGGACGTAGACGAATTCGCGCTGGGTGGCGTGCTCGGTGAGGTCGCGCAGCAACAGCCGAGCCTCCGGCACCGTCATGCCGACGATGCCCCCGGCATGCGACGACAGGTACAGCGATTTGCGGCCGTGACCCGGATGGGTTCGCACCAGGCGCTGCAACACCGGCTTGAACATCTGCTTTTCTTCCCCGGTGTAGTCGAGGAAGCCCAGCGAACCCCGCGAATACATCAGCGAATGCTCGCAGATCATGTCCTCGATCTCGGCCTTGGTCTCGTCGTCGAGCGCGTCATAGGCCGCGCGCATGTCGGCGAACTCAGTGTTGCCGCCCTTGGGATTGACCACGCGCGCCGACAGCAGCGAAAACTTCGCCGGGATCGGCCGGAATGAACTGTCGGAATGCCACAGGCAGTTGCCGAGATTGAACAGATGGGTGCGGTGATCGCGCGGCAGCGGCTTGCCGTCCTTGCCGAGGTTGGAGACATCGTTCAGTCCGGATGTCAGCCGGTAGTCTTCCTTCCTGGTGACGGTGCCGCCGCGCGCATTCTCGCGCTCGCCGAAATTCAGGGCAAAGGCCAATTGCTGTTCGTCGGTGATATCCTGCCCGCGGAACAGCAGCACGGCGTATTTGTCCATGCCGGCTTCGATATCGGCGGCCTCCTGCGGCGTCAGCGGCTTTCGCAAATCGACGCCGGAGACTTCGCCGAAAAAATGCGGATGAAGCTGCCGGATCGAGACAGTCATGGCGTTTCTCCTGGTCGGGGCGAGCGGTTGCCCCGCTCATTTGGCTGAAAAATTACGCTCCGATCAGGCGATGTCAACGCCAGGCCAAGCATGGCCGTGGTCAGGCATTGCGGGCCATCAGGCCGCCGTCCACCGGAATGATGGCGCCGGTCAGGAACGAGGCCGCGGGCAGGCACAGGCTCAGCGTCATGTGGGCGACCTCTTCGGGATCGCCGTAGCGGCCGAGCGCGGTCCGGCGTCGCGCATAGATCGCCTTGTGCTCGTCATTGATCCGCGCCGTCATGCCGGTGGTGATCGGGCCGGGACAGATGCAGTTCACGGTGATGCCGTCGCGGCCGAGCTCGACCGCGAGCGAACGCGTCAAGCCCACCACGCCCGCTTTCGCTGCCGAATAGGGGCTGTGCAATGCGGTAGCGCCGAGCGCTTCGGTGGAGGCGATATTGACGATCCGCGGGCTGCGCGATTTGCGCAGGTAGGGCAGCGCGGCGCGGATGATGCGCGGATGCGCCGTGAGCAGAACCGCGATGCTCTTTTCCCAGGCCGCGTCATAGCCGTCGCCGTCGATCGGGGTTGCGACCGAAATGCCGGCATTGTTGACGACGATATCGAGTCCGCCGAAATGCTTGGCGATCTCGTTGACGACGGCGTTGATGTTGTCGAGGTTTGCCACGTCGAGGTTCCAGGCCTTCGCGGTACCGCCGTTCGCAACGATTTCGGCGGCGACGGCCTCTGCGCCTCCCGCAACGAAATCCGTCACCGCAACGTTTGCGCCTTCGGCCGCGAATACCCGCGCGGTGGCGCGGCCCATGCCGCTGGCTGCGCCGGTGACGAGGACCGTCAATCCGGCGACCGACCGGCTGAGTTGTTTGAAATCCGACATTGAATGCTCGCTGAGTGGTGTCATGCCAAGATCGGCAGGGCTTGTATCGATAACAGGCTTGTGTCGATAAGGCTGGCATCGATCCCGCGAGAGGTCAAACCGCATGAAAAAAGCATCGCGGGGGCGGGACCTGATTCCAGCGGAAACCGGGCTCAGGCGTTCCGGAACCGAATCCGGCCTCATCGGTTAGCTCACCGAGAATCATCTCAAAAGCGCGTATTTCGCCAAAGCATGTTTCCGGACAGGCTCCGGGGACGGGAAGCGGTTTTGCGACCGCAACAGGCCAACAAGGAGTAACCGCGATGGACAAGGATCGAGTAGCCGGTATGGCAAAGGATGTCGCCGGTAAGGTCGAAGGCACCGTCGGCGATATCGCAGGCAATGCCCAAGCTCAGGCCGCCGGCCGCACCCGGGAAGCCGCCGGCACGGTGCAGAACCTCTATGGCCAGGCCAAGGATGCCGCGCGCGACGCCGGTGATGCAGCCGCCAGCTACGCCAAGGAGGCTTACAACAACGCCTATCAGAACAGCGGCGACACTCTCCGCGACGGCTCGCAAGCCGTGGCAAGAAAGGTGCAGGACAATCCGCTCGGCGCGCTGTTGGTCGCCGGCGGCATCGGCTTTGCGCTGGCGCTGCTGATGACGCGTCCGCCGCGCCGGCCGCCGCCGCGCTGGCGATATCAGGGCTAAGAGCCGGACTGAAAAAGAAGCTGAGTGATTTCAGCCAGTTGTGATTCCTTCGGATTTGCAAAGATTCGAGGGAGAGC
>JAJYAH010000823.1 GCA_021779635.1 Pseudomonadota bacterium
CCGTAGTCTACGGTTGAACACCGGCGAGCCATCGGCATCTGCTCCGTGAACTTGAAAAATCTGCTTCGCCAAGTCCAACCCGATGGTGTTAATCTGCTTCATGGAACGGTCCCTCCTTTGTGGCGTTCGAGCAACGACCACGTTTTAGCACTTTGATGCTGTCGGAGCGGGCCGTTCCACCACATCAATCAGGATGGCTTCCCACCCAAATTGTCGCGCTATACAAAAGGGCGTTCAGCCGAAAAGTCTTGCACGCCAACGAATGGCGTTTGACGTGGTGGGGTTGCGATGTGACCGGCGACTTGCCTAGCAAAAAGTTCAGGAGTTGGGGACGCGAAAAGCAAAAACCCGGCATCACCGCGCCGCATGAAATTCAGCAAAATCGGTCTCACGGTGCCCTCGATTGGCACGGTGATCCAACCAAGGATTAGTTAGTGCGGCGAATTTGAAGTTCCTAACAGTTTTGAAACCGCTATCCTTCCAGGACGTGCCCCAAAGCCTTTAGCGGGCGCACGCGATCGCTGACGATCTTCAGGATGGCCAGCATCGGAACGGCCAGGATCGCGCCGGGGACGCCCCACATCCAGAACCAGAACACCAGCGACAAGATGACCAGCACGGGATTCAAGGTGAAGCGCCGCGCGAGGAGCATGGGGGTCAGCGTTTCGCCCTCGGCGAGGTGGATGCCGAAGTAGAGGGCTGGCGGTAGCAAGGCCCACCACAAGCTGTCGAAGCTCAACATGCCGACTAGGAGGAAGATGACTGTTCCAAAGAGTGGTCCCAGAATTGGAACGTAATTGAGCAGGAAAGCTGCGGCTCCCCACAACAAGGGGTCTCCAAGCCCGCAGAGATACATTGCAACCGCCGTCGCGACTCCCACCGCAGCGTTCATGACGGTGATCGTAACCAGATAGACGGATATATCCGCTTCGATCTGCTGAGAGATGTCCACGGCTTGCCGCTTGTCGGCGAAATTCGGCAGGACCTCGACGAGGCGTCGAAGAAAGATCTCGCCTGCAACCAAGAGAAAATAAAGCACCAGAACGGTCGTAAACAGGCCATCGACGACGGCACGCGTTCCAGCAAAGAGCAGGCCCGTAAGGCCGAGATCACGGCGAACCGAAACGGTAGAACCTGTCTTTCCGGGAGCGTCTGTGACGTGCTCGGCCTGCTGGATAACCTTTTGCAGTGCGTCGATTGGGCGCTTCAGAACGATCAGATGAGCTTCGAGGCGCGGCAAGCCCTCGGGTAACTTCTCCGCCCACGTGGCGGCGGGCACGGACAAGGCTGCCACAAAGCCCACAAGTGCTCCTATGACCAGCAGGATCGCAAAGAGTGCTCCGATGGGTCGGGGTAAATACACTCGCTCGAGAAGATGCACGGCGGGTTGCAGAATGAGCTTCAATACGAAAGCGAGCACCACGGGGAGTATGATCGGGCTTGCCACGTAGACGGCCACCAAGACGGCCAGTGATAACAGACTACCGAGAAAAACCGTCTGCGGATTGGACGGCAGCGGCATTTCAATATTGTCGACCACCTCCGTTGGCAAGGCGTTCGGCTCCGGCGGCGCCACAGCGTCCTCCGGCGGCAACATTGAAAGCGAAACCACGGTCGTTCTCCATCACCGACATGAGCAGGTCCTGTCGAAGCTCGAACCGCGCTACTCAGCCTCCCCGAGCCGTCATGAGTGGCGGTACCCGCCAGCGGCTTCGTCGCAGCCGATGGCCTAGTGCAAAGTCTCGGCAGCAGCCTCGTCGATGGCCGCCATCAAATCAGGCGTCGCAGACTGTTGGATCATGTGCCCCACGCCGGCGATGCGGTGCAATTTGCTCCGCTTGACTTCGTCATGCAGCCTGACCGATTGCTCATTGATATCGATCAGACGGTCGTCCTCGCCCGCAAGTATGATCGTAGGCATCTCAAGTTCGCTGTACGTCTTCGATGATGCAAATGCGGCAGGAATCATCAACGCCGCTTCCGCCGCGCCGGCACGCATCTGTGATGGCCGGACGGCCATTTCCTTGGGAAAGCCGTCGAATTTCTTGGGAACCGATCGCGGGGCAAATAACTTGCGCAACATCGCAGGCCACATCAAACGACCGAGGATCGGCGAGATGGTGTAGCTGATGATATCCCCGAGCCCCGGCATCGCGGTTATCGACGAGGCCGCCGCGTCGGCGCGGGCGGTCGGGAAATAATATCCCGAGGCCAGCACCAGAGCCTCGACGAACGAAGGGTGTCTTATCGCCAATGCGACGGCGACTGACGCTCCCCACGAATGTCCAAGCACAAGCGCTCGCTGAACATTCAGCCGATCGAGTGTCTTCCTGAAAAGGTCTGCCTGTGCCTCCGGGGTCCAAACGACGTTCCGGGGCCGCAAGCTGTGTCCAAATCCCGGGCGGTCGAACACGATCACCCTGTAGTTCCCGGCTGCCAGATCAATCAGGCCGCTCGACTCGAAATCCTGGATCATGCTGCCGTTGCCGTGAAAGAGAACCAGCGGCCGGCCATTGCCGCGTTCCACATAGTGCAAGCGAACCCCATCGACGTCGATGAACCGCCCCTGCGGCGGATTATCGCGTAGCGCTTTATTGGCATAATGCCGATTGGCAATCGCCGTTGCCGCCACAACGGCAGTTGCTCCAGCAACGGCGGCGATTGCGGGATATCGCTTGAAGGCGACCAGAAACTCGGACAGAAGCGAGGGGGACTGTTTTTGCGGAAAAGCCATGTGCAACACCTCTGGTGGTCTGCACGATGCCTCAGACAAGTGAGAAATGTTGCAGCTAGTTTGAGAACGGAGAAGTCCGCGCATTCGTTCCAAATGTCGCGGAGCATCTCAGCCTGAGTCCTTTATGCTTTCTCATTGAAGCTGCCCGCCTCGAAGTCCAAGGGTGAGCAATTTTGCTCAGACTCAAAACCCACAGTCACTCTAAGCTATTCGATCTATTGTGCGCAGATCGCCGGCCTGCCAGTTGAGCTTATTTCATGTCTACCGCTCCCATACGCCGCAGCGGCAATCCCGCGAGCGGCGAAGCCGCGACGCCAAGCTGATCCGGAAATTCGGCGACGTGCCGAGGCGCGTTGAGAAGTCCGACTAAGCCGGGAGCGAGTGCTCGAGGAAGAAGCGCAGCATCTCCCTGGTCGCGTCCGGCCCGCGCGGATCGGTGTAGGAGCCGGCGGGACTGCCGCCCGACCAGGCGTGGCCGGCACCATGAACATTCCAATACTCGGAGACGGCACGCCCGCCCGCATCGATCAGGTTCGTGCGGGTGTAGGCGTGCCCACGGGGGACTCGTCCGTCGATCACCTTCGCTTTCAAACCTGCCGCCTTGGCGGACTGCTCGACAATCCGGTCGCCGTTCTTCGGATGCACGGTGGTGTCGCGGTCGCTGGGCCGTCCAGCATTCGGAATTTTGGACCCACCTCCCTGCCGCATGGCGACGAACGCGGCGGGAAGATCGC
>JAJYAH010000085.1 GCA_021779635.1 Pseudomonadota bacterium
GGATCTGGGTGAGGTGTGAGCCGTGTCGCGATGAAAGCGCTGTCTTACCGCAGCGGCATCGGGGGCCGTACCACCGGGCCGTCATACGACTGATCGGTGGCTTCCGGCAGCGGTGCGGGCTGCGACACCACGGGCTGCGGCAGTGGAGGCGGCGGCGGCGCGGGAGGCACGGCGTAGGTCGGTGGCGGCAAGTAGGCCGTCCTCGGCTTGCGCGGCGGCGCTGGAATCGGCCGCGGCGGAATCGCTGCCATCGGCCGTGGCGGAAGCGCCGATGTTCTCGGCCGCGGGCTTGGCTCGGGATTCCTGGCCATGTCGCGGGACATCTGGGCCTGGCTGGCCTTGAGTTGCTCGACGCTGGCTTTGAGCTGTTCGATCTGTTGACCCATCGTTTTCAGATCGCGCGCCATCGACTCCGTTGATTCCGGCGTCGCACTGGCCATCGCGGGCGTGGCCGCGGCCACCGCCGGTGCGGCGGCGTTCGAGGGTTGAACCGGAGCCTGGGCCGGAGATGCCGGTGGCGCCGGCGTCTGATCGGCCGCGGCTGCTGCTTGAGCCGGTGCTGAGTCCGGTTGCTCGGCCGCCGGAGCCTTGTCGGTCACGGGCTTGTCGGTCACAGGCGATGCAGCCAGCACGAACGGCGGCAGCCAGCTTGAGATCAGCTGTCTGGCCGCTGCCCCGTGATGCGTCCAGGCCGCGGCAGCGAAGGCGCTGCACAGGGCGAACATGAAGGCGACGAAAGCGCGCTTCACCCACCAGCCGATTCCTGGCCGGTCGTCCGGGGCCGCTGGCCTGTCCGTCGTGTCGATAGCGGCGGCGCGAAACGTCGTATCGACCGCCGGCGTCAGTGCGGCAGCGGAGGCCTCGGGCACAACGGAAACCTCGGGCGACGTCTGGGCCTCTTGGGCCGCCTTTTGCGCAAGATGGCTCAGGAGCTCCTGCACGGGGTCGGGCGACGCCTTGCGCGCGGCCAGAACGACGTCGGGCTCGATCACAAAGGCGTCGTGCGGATCGGTATCTTGTGGTGTCAGCGTGGACTGCATTGGCGCTCCTTACTGGTTCCAATGTCACCCGCAACAGGGCGGCCGGCGGATTAACGCAACGTCAACGATCCTCTGCCCGCTTCAGACGCCAGTCAGGTTTGACCAAAGCAAGGCGGCGGGATGGAGAGGTTAAGGCCACTTGTGGCAGCAAGATTGCGGGAAGCGGGGCCGGGGAGGCGGAGGGCGGCGCGAATGCGCCACGGCGGATGACGTTCCGCTAATTCGTCCTACAAGCTGGAAACATCGAATCGAATCGTCATTCCGGGGTGCGCCCCTTGGCGCACGCCCGGCGCTGAGCCTGTCGTCGCACCGCGCTTTGCGCGGACGCGTTGGCGCGAGCCCGGAATGACGATTGCGATGTTGCTGCCTCTACAAACCGACGCGCAGCTCAGGCTTCGCCCTTGGGAATGTATTTGCCCATGACGCATTTATACTTTTGCAACTTCCACTCGTGATAGGGGCCATTGGCGAGCCATTCGGCAATGCCGATTTGTCCATTGATCTGGCAGGCGGTCATGGTGATGCCCGACTGCTCACTGGTAGTGACGACCTTCTCCAGGCACAGCGGGCCGTTGCAGAGAACGGCGACAAGAGTAACGAGCATGGCGACCTTTGCTTGATCAGGGAACCCGGCACATTCCGCTTATGCAGGGTTCGTGCCAGCATTGTTGCGCGCGCTGCTCTGTTGCATGCCCCAGCCGCTTTTTTTCAGCTTGCCACGCGGCCGGCGCAGTCGTTACGGCGGCCGAATCAGCTGCGCCATCGCCGATGGCCGCGGCACCAAATCGTCACGTTCTCGGCGAATTGCGGTCAAAGCCGGCTGTCATGACGCGAGCCAACGTGGATGCGTGCGGGGAAACCGAGTTGACCTACAAGATGATCGCGGAACGCGACAACGAGACCGTAAAGATCGAGCGAATGAGTTCTTTTGTCATCGTCGCCAAGGCCCGAATCTGGGCAAGCGAAGGATGGCAGGTCGTCATCACCGACGCGGACGGGAAATCCTACGCCCTTGCCGAATTCGATCAGCTGCTGGCGGCTTGATTCGGCGTGATGCCGGCCGCGTGCAGGGCGCAATAGCGAAAGCGCAGGCTTCGCAGCTCAGCCGAAGCGCTGATCATAGGCGAGCACGGCCTCGAGCAAAACCTGGGCGCCGGCGCCACACTCATCGAACGAGGTGGATTCCGCCTCGTTGTGGCTCACGCCCCCCGCGCACGGCACGAAGATCATGGTGGTCGGGGCGATGCGCGCGATGTAGGCGGCATCGTGTCCGGCGCCCGAGACCATGTCGCGCGTGGCATATCCGGCCTTCTCGGCTCCCTTGCGCACGGACGCGATCATCTCGGAATCGAAGCGCACGGCCGGGCTATTCCAGATGCGTTTTTCCTCGAAGGTGAGGCCGAGAGGTTGCAGCGTCGCCGGCAGCGCCGCGCGGAACTCTCGCTCCATCGCTTCGAGCACCGTCTCGTCAGGATGACGGAAATCGACGCAGAAGAACACCTCGCCCGGCACCACGTTGCGCGAGTTCGGTTGCACCTCGACCAGTCCAACGGTGCCCACCGCGTCGGGGGCGTGCCGCATGGCGGTGGCGTGCACCTCCTCGATCATGCGAGCGGCCCCCAGCAGGGCGTTCTTGCGCAGGTGCATGGGTGTCGCGCCGGTGTGCGCTTCCTGGCCATGCACCGTCACCTCGTACCAGCGCATGCCCTGCACGCCGGTCACGACGCCGATCGTCTTGCCCTCCGCTTCGAGGATCGGGCCTTGCTCGATGTGGAGCTCGAACATGGCGCCGATCTTGCGCGTGCCGACCGGCTCGGTGCCGCGGTAGGCGATGCGCTCAAGCTCCGCCGCGAACGTCTTGCCCTCGCGATCCTCGCGCGAATAGGCATAATCCCGGGTGAAGGCGCCGGCGAAAACGCCGGAGGCCAGCATCGCGGGCGCAAATCGCGATCCCTCCTCGTTGGTCCAGTTCACGACTTCGAGGGGTGCGTTGGTGTCGTAGCCGCTCGCATGCAGCGTCCGCATGACCTCCAGCGCGCCGAGGACGCCCAGGACGCCGTCGAACTTGCCGCCGGTCGGCTGCGTATCGAGATGAGAGCCCATGCAGATCGGCGGCAGGTCGTCGCGCTTGCCGGCGCGGCGCGCGAACATGTTGCCGCAATCATCGACCGTGACGGTGCAGTCGATCGCTTCGCAAGCGCGCTTGAACCAGTCGCGCACCTGACGATCTTCGTCCGACAGCGTGAGCCGGCGGATGCCGCCCTTCTCGGTCGCACCGAATCGCGCCGTCTCCATCAGGCTGTCCCAGAGGCGCTTCGGATCGATGGTGAGGTTGGTGAGGTCAGCCTTGCCGCCGCTTGTCATGGCACCACCGGCAAGGCCCGTGAGACTGGCTTCGGAGCGGAGAATTCCTTCCACGTGCTGTTGGCGACATGGACGGCGGGGAAGGGCGGTCGCGCGATGAATTGTCCGTCTCCCTTCTCGGCCCGCAGCTCGCCCTCCCGCCAGGCGATCCGGCCGCGCGAAAGCGTGAGGTGCGGCACGCCGGTGCAGGTAATGCCCTCGAACACGTTATAGTCGATGCGGCTCAATTGCTTCTTGGCGGAGATGGTCTTGGTCGCGGCCGGATCCCACACCACGAGATCGGCGTCCGATCCGACAGCAACCGCTCCCTTGCGCGGATAGATGTTGAGAATGCGCGCGATGTTGGCGGATGTGACGGCGACGAACTCCTCTTTGGTCAGACGCCCGGCATTCACGCCGAAGGTCCACAGCAGCGGCATGCGGTCCTGGATGCCGCCGGTCCCGTTCGGGATCATGCGGAAGTCGTTGAGGCCGAGGCGCTTCTGCTCGCGCGTAAAGGTGCAATGATCGGTCGCCACGACCTGCAGCGAGCCGGCCTGGAGCCCGGTCCACAGCGAATCCTGATGCTTCCTCGGCCGGAAAGGCGGCGACATCACGCGGGCTGCGGCGTGGTCCCAGTCCGGGTTGCGGTACTCGTCCTCGTCGAGCACGAGATGCTGGATCAGCGGCTCGCCATAGACGCGCTTGCCGGCCGCGCGGGCCCGCGCGATCGCCTCGTGCGCTTCGCGGCAGGAGGTATGGACGACATAGAGCGGGGCGCCCGCCATATCGGCGATCATGATCGCGCGGTTGGTTGCCTCGCCTTCGACCTCCGGTGGACGCGAATAGGCGTGGTTCTCCGGACCCGTGGCGCCCTTCGCCATCAGCTGTTCCTGCAGGCGGAACACCACATCGCCGTTCTCGGCATGCACCATCGGCAGCGCACCGAGTGCTGCACAGCGCGAGAACGAGTTGTAGAGCTCGTCATCGTTTACCATCAGCGCGCCCTTGTAGGCCATGAAGTGCTTGAAGGTATTGATGCCGTAGGTGTTCACCACCGTTCCCATCTCGTCGAAGACCTGCTTGGTCCAGGACGTCACCGCCATGTGAAAAGAGTAGTCGCAGGCGGCCTTTTCGCTCTTGTGCCGCCAGTCCTGATAGGCCCTGAGCATGGATTCGCCCGGGGCCGGGATGCAGAAGTCGACGATCATGGTCGTGCCGCCGGCGACGGCTGCCTTGGTGCCCCACTCGAAATCATCGGCCGAGACCGTGCCCATGAAGAGAAGCTCCATGTGCGTGTGCGGGTCGATGCCGCCGGGGAGAATGTCGCAACCGTCGGCGTCGATGATTTCGCAGCCGGTGGGCGCCGCTATTTTCTCGGCGACGGCCACGATCTTGTCGGCTTCGATCAGGACGTCGGCGCGGCGCGAGTGGTCGTGGTTGATGACGGTGCCGCCGCGAATGAGCATGGCCATGGGTAGTCCTCCGGATAGGATCGTCTCTTGGGTGGAATTGGTCGTTGCAGCGCCGGTCCGGCGCTGCAACGACGTTGTTGGATTCGCCGCGGCGCGATCACTTCAGCGCGGCGTCGATCACGGCATGGGTCCAGGCGCCTTGGGGCTTCTTGGTGATGACCGGTTGTTCGCCGCCGGCGCCGAGCAGCGTCGTCACCGTGCGCTCATAATCGGCGGGATCGAGCTTGCCGTTGCTCCCGGCGGTGAGCTTGTTGATCTCGCCCATCATGCGCTTCTGGTGCGGCTCCTTCTGGGCGCCGGTGGCATCGTTGTCGAGCACGATCTTGACCGCTTCGTCGGGACTGGTGCGGGCAAAATCCCAGCCCTTCATCGAGGCGCGCACGAATTTCGCCATCCGGGTCACGAAGGCCGGGTCCGACAGCTTGCTCTCGAGCACGTAGAGGCCGTCTTCCATCGTGGAGACGCCTTGGTCGGTGTAGTTGAAGACGACGAGGTCCTCGGGCTTCAAGCCGGCATCGATGACCTGCCAGTACTCGTTGTAGGTCATCGTGGAGACGCACGCCGCCTGCTTTTGAATCAAGGGATCGACGTTGAAGCCTTGCTTGACGACCTTGACGCCGCCCGGGGAGCCGTCGGTCTTGTAACCGAGCTTGGCCATCCAGGCCATGAACGGGTACTCGTTGCCGAAGAACCAGACGCCGAGCGTCTTGCCCTTGAAGTCGGCTGGCGTGGCGATGCCGGAATCCTTGCGGCAGGTGAGCATCATGCCGGAGCGCTTGAAGGGCTGGGCGATGTTGACGAGCGGCACGCCCTTTTCGCGCGCGGCGAGCGCGGAGGGCATCCAGTCAATGATGACGTCGGCTCCGCCGCCTGCGATCACCTGCGGCGGCGCGATGTCGGGACCGCCGGGCTTGATGGTGACATCGAGACCCTCGGCCTTGTAGAAGCCCTTGTCCTTGGCGACGTAGTAGCCGGCGAACTGCGCCTGCGTCACCCATTTCAATTGCAACGTTACCTTGTCCTGGGCGGCCGCGGGAAGCCACGATCCCAGAAGCAGCATGGCGCCGATCATCAAACGCTTCGTCATACGTCGTCTCCCTTTTTGGTCAGTGCAATGAATGAGCCCTTCTTCAGCGGCGGTTCGAGGGATGCCAGAAGGTCACCTTTTTCTCGATCAGGACGAGAACCCCGAAGAACGTCGAGCCTGCGACCGCCGCGACGACGATCGTCGCCCACACCATGTCGAGCGACATCCGTCCCACCTCGGTCGAGATGCGGAAGCCCATGCCCAGTGTCGGCGTGCCGAAGAACTCGGCCACGATGGCGCCGATCAGCGCCAGCGACGCGTTGATCTTCAGGGCATTGAACAGAAACGGCATCGCCGCCGGCAGCCTGAGCGCAAGCAAGGTCTGCAGCCATGAGGCCCCATAGCTGTGCATCAGGTCGCGCTCGATGCGGCCGGCAGCGGTCAGGCCCGCGACCGCGTTTACCAGCATCGGAAAGAAGGTCATCATCACCACCACCGCGGCCTTCGACTGCCAATCGAACCCGAACCACATCACGAGGATCGGCGCGATGCCGATGATCGGGAGGGCCGAGACGAAGTTGCCGATCGGAAGCAGGCCGCGACGCAGGAAATCGTAGCGGTCGCAGGCAAGGGCCGCGGCAAAGCCGGCGGCCGAACCGATCAGCCAGCCCGGAAGTGCCGCGCGAATGAAGGTCTGGACGAAGTCGGCGCCAAGCTGCGGCAGCGACGACAGCAGCTTGTGCAGGATCAGCGAGGGCGCCGGCAGCAGCACGCTCGGCACGTTGAGGCCGACGCACGCGACCTCCCACAGGAACAGGAGCGTTAGCCCGAACACCAGCGGCACGCCCTTGCCGGTAAGGCTGGCCAGCATGTCCGGCAGCGACCGGGATCGGCTCCAGAGGACGTTCGCGTACCACAGCGCGGCCCAGGCGACGACGACCGGTATCGCGAGAAGCCCGCCGGCGCCGCGATGCGCCAGCAGCACGGCGGCGATCGCAACGGCCGTCCCCAGCGCCAGCGCTGCGACGAGGCGCATCGCCGGGTTGCCCGCGTTAGCCATCTGCGCGCTGCTCATGGCCGCGCTCCCATCGCGTTCAGTGTCAGCCGCTCGGCGAGTGCGATGACGGCGATCAGAAGTGAGGCCATGATCGCGGCCATGGTGAGCGCCGACCAGATCTGCACGGTCTGGCCATAATAGGAGCCCGACAACAGACGCGCGCCTATCCCGGCCTGTGCGCCGGTCGGCAGTTCGCCGACGATGGCGCCGACCAGGCTGATCGAGATCGACACCTTCAGGCTTGAAAACAGCATGGGAATCGCCGCCGGCCAGCGCAGCTTGAGGAAGATCTCAGTCGGCGAAGCGCTGTAGGTGCGCATGAGGTCGAGCAGCATCGCGTCGGGCGAGGCGAAGCCCTTGGTCATGCCAATGGTGACGGGAAAGAACGAGAGGTAGGCCGAGATCACGGCTTTCGGCAGCAGGCCGACGATCCCCATCGAGCCCAGCGCGACGATGATGATGGGGGCAATGGCAAGGATCGGCACGCTCTGGCTCGCGACGATCCATGGCATCAGGCTGGTGCGAAGCGCGTTGATGTGCACGATCGCGATCGCAAGCGCGATACCGAGGCCGAGGCCGATGACGAATCCGGTCAATGTCGCCGAGACGGTGACCCAGGCATGGGTCAGCAGGTTGCGCGGATTGAGCACCATGCCGTCAGCCGTTTCGCGCAACAGCGGTGTACCGAGCGTCGAGGCGAAGAGCTCCGTCACGATCTGATGCGGCGCGGGAAGCAGCGGCCGTTCCAGGCTCCATGCCACCCGGTAGCGGTTAACGAGCCCGTCGACGTGGGCAAGCTGCGGCAAGTCGCGGTTCATCGGCAGACAGGCGAGGTACCAGACCGCGAGGATGATCGCTGCGATCGTGGCGACGGGCAGCAGCGTGCCGTGCCGCACGCCCGACCACACTTGTCCGAAAGGCGTCATCGTCTCGGTCGCGGCGAGCCGCGCGCTAGTCGTCGTAGGAATGGCCGGCACGCAAGCCCTCCCTTACACGATGCGCGAGCTTCAGGAACTCCGGCGTTTCGCGGATATCGAGCGTGCGCTCGGCTCCGAGGTCGCAGTCGATCACGTCGATGATCCGTCCGGGGCGCGGCGACATCACCACGATCAGCGTCGAAAGGAACACGGCCTCCGGGATGGAATGGGTGACAAAGACCACGGTCTTTCCGGTCTTTTTCCAGAGTTTCAGCAGCTGCTCGTTGAGCCGGTCGCGCGAGATCTCGTCGAGCGCACCGAACGGCTCGTCCATCAGCAGCAGCTCCGGCTCGAACGACAGCGCGCGCGCGATGGATACGCGCTGCTGCATGCCGCCCGACAACTGCCACGGATACTTCTTCTCGAAACCCGCCAGATTGACCATCGCAAGGTTTGTCCTGGCGCGCGTCTTGCGCTCGGCCGCGGGCAAGCCGAAGATTTCGAGCGGCAGCGTGACGTTGGCTTCGACGGTGCGCCAGGGATAGAGCGCCGGCGCCTGAAACACGTAGCCGTAGTGACGGTTGAGGCGCGCCTCGCGCGCAGACATCCCGTTGACGGTGATGCTGCCGAGGGTGGGCGTCTCGAGATCGGCAATGACGCGCAGCAGCGTGGTCTTGCCGCAGCCCGAGGGGCCGATGAAGGAAACGAACTCGCCTTTGGCCACGCTCAGATTGGCATTGTCCAGGGCATGGACAGCGCTATCGCCGGTCTCGAATGTCAGCGACAGATTGCGGATATCGATCGCGATTTCGGAGTTCACGAGCAATCCTTCCAAGGCGTGACCGGATTGGCCTGATCGATGCATGTTTCGATGCAAGTTGTGCGCCAAGCCTTGCCCCTTGAAGCCTTGCCCCTTGAAGCCTTGCCCCTTGAAGCCTTGCCCCTTGATGGCGGAGGCGATAGTGCTGCAACCATTGCGCACCTGCCTCGCGCGGAATCGGACAGTGTGGCCGATGCGTCGGCCGGTCGAGTCGAGCTGAAGCGGAAAACGACATGACGGCATGGCGCGCGGCCCAGCGGCGCAAGGTGCGGAAGGCGGCGACGGCGCTGCCGGAGACGCGACCCAAAGAGGCGCGACCCAAAGAGACCTGGGCCAAGACGCGTGGCGGCGAGGCCAACGTGCAGCGCATCCTCGATGCGGCGCTTTCGGTGTTCGCGACCGAAGGATTTGCCGGTGCGCGGATCGACGCGATCGCTGCGAAGGCGGGCCTGTCGAAGCCGAACCTGCTTTATTATTTTCGCACCAAGCAGGAACTCTATCTCGCCGCGCTGAGGCGGACGCTGGATACCTGGCTGGTGCCGCTCGCCCGCATCGAGGCCGACAGCGACCCGCGCGCCGCGCTGACCGATTACGTGACCGAGAAACTCGAATATGCGCGGGACTATCCCGAGGCGTCGCGCCTGTTCGCGATCGAGGTGATGCGCGGCGCCCCGGTGCTGAAGGGCGTCCTCAGCGGAGAACTCAAGGTGCTGGTCGACCGCAAGGTGACGCTGTTGCGGCGCTGGATGGCGCAAGGCAGGCTGGCGCGCCGCGACCCGCATCACCTCATCTTCATGATCTGGGCGACCACACAGCATTACGCCGACTTCTCCACACAGGTCGAGGCTATCACCGAGCGCACGCTTCACCACCCGGGTTTTTTCGCGGCCGCGCGGCAATCCATCCTTGACGCGGTATTGGGGCCGGAGCCGGGCTGAGAGCCGTCGCACCGGCTATTCTCCCGCGAATTTCGCAGGCCGGGGGTCCTTCGCCAAGGGATTGTTGGGGTGCTCGAGCCAGGTGCGGTGGCCGCCGACCTTCAGCCCCGTGCGGCGGTCGATCTCGCCTTCGGCGAGCGGCACCATGGTGATGCAGTTCTCGACCGGGCATACCACCGCGCAGAGGTTGCAACCGACGCATTCCTCCTCGATCACCTCGAAATGGCGCTTGCCGTCCTTGATGCTGGTGATGGCCTGGTGCGAGGTGTCCTCGCAGCCGATGTGGCAGCGGCCGCACTTGATGCAAAGCTCCTGGTCGATACGGGCCTTGACCACATAGTCGAGATTGAGATGCTGCCACTCGGTCATGCGCGGCGTCGCCTTGCCGGTAAACTCATCGACGCGCGCATAGCCCTTGTCGTCCATCCAGGCGGAAAGGTCGTCGATCATCTCCTCGACGATTCTGAACCCGTAAAGCATGACCGCGGTGCAGACCTGGACGTTGCGCGCGCCGAGCGCCATGAATTCCGTGGCATCGCGCCAGTTCTCGACGCCGCCGATACCGGAAACCGGAAGGCCTGAAGTCGCCGGGTTCCTTGCGATCGCGGCGACCATGTTGAGCGCGATCGGCTTGACCACCGGTCCGCACATGCCGCCGTGGGTGCCGAGGCCATCGACATGCGGCCAGGGGGCCATCAGGTCGATATCGACGCCCATCAAGGCGTTGACGGTGTTGATGAGCGAGACGGCGTCGGCGCCGCCACGCTGCGCCGCTTCGGCCGGCGGCAGGATGCTCGTGACATTGGGTGTGAGCTTGACGATCACCGGCATGCGGCTGTGGGTCTTGCACCAGCGCGTGACCATCTCGATGTATTCGGGCACCTGGCCGACCGCCGAGCCCATGCCGCGTTCGCTCATGCCGTGCGGGCAGCCGAAATTGAGCTCGATGCCGTCGGCGTCGGTTTCCTCCACGCGCTTGATGATATCAGCCCAGTTCTGCTCTTCGCAGGGCACCATCAACGAGACGACGAGGGCGCGGTCGGGCCAGTCGCGCTTGACCTGCTTGATCTCGCGCAGATTGACGTCGAGCGGACGGTCGGTGATCAGCTCGATATTGTTGAACCCGATGACGCGCCGGTCCGCCCCGTGGATCGCGCCGTAGCGCGGACCGCTGACATTGACGATGGGCGGGTCTTCTCCGAGAGTCTTCCACACCACGCCGCCCCAGCCTGCCTTGAAGGCGCGAACGATGTTGTAAGCCTTGTCGGTGGGCGGCGCGGAGGCGAGCCAGAACGGGTTCGGCGATCGGATGCCGGCGAAGGTGGTGCGAAGGTCCGCCATGGCTTACGCTCCTGCGCGAAGGGTGGACGCGGTGGCCTGCAATGCGGCGATGATCGAAGCCGCGGCCTTCTTGCCGTCGGCCACGGCGACCACGGTCAGATCGCTGCCATCGGCGATACAATCGCCGCCGGCCCACACGCCGGGGACACTGGTGCGGCGGTCGCCATCGACCGCGACGCGGCCTTTCTCGAACACGAGCCCGGCGCCGGACAGGTCCGCTGTTTTCAGCATCTGGCCGATCGCGGTCAGCACCTGGTCGGCGGCGAGCGTGATGCGCTCGCCGGTGCCGGCGAGCCTGCCGCCCTCGCTGCGCGTGTGTTCGAATGTCACGCCGCTCACCGTACCGTTCTGGCTTTCGACCGCGACGGGCATCAGGTTCTCGCGGATCAGCACGCCGCGGACCTGCGCCACGTCCTGTTCATAGGGCGATGCCGGCATGTCGACCTTGCCGCGGCGATAGGCGATGGTCACGCACTCGGCTCCGAGCAGCTTGGCCTGGGTCGCCGCGTCGATCGCCGTCATGCCGCCGCCGATCACGAGCACGTTGCGCCCGACCGGCACCGCCGTCTTGTCCGGAGCCTGCCTCAGGGCAGCGATGAAGTCGACGGCGTCCATCACGCCTTCGGGCATGGCGCCGAGGCCAAGTGCGTTGGTATCGCCGAGGCCGATGCCGAGAAACACCGCGTCATAGCCGGCCCGCAAGCTTTCAATCGTGAAATCGCGGCCGAGCGTTTTGCCGAATTCGATTCTGATGCCGCCGACATCCAGAATGTAGGCGATCTCCTTCTGCGCGATGTCGTCATTGGTCTTGTAGGCGGCGATGCCATACTCGTTGAGGCCGCCGCCCTTGGGGCGCGCCTCGAACACCGTCACCTGATGGCCGGCCCGCGCCAGCGCGTGGGCGCAGGAAAGCCCTGCCGGTCCGGCGCCGACCACGGCGACACGCCGGCCGCTCGGGGGTGCTGCGCGATAGAACTGGCGTCCGCCCGCGAATGCGGCGTCGGTCGCATAGCGCTGCAGGCGTCCAATCTCCACGGCGCGCGATTCCGATGTCTCCCGGACACAGGCTCCCTCGCAGAGGTTTTCGGTCGGGCAGACGCGCGCGCACATCGCGCCCATGATGTTGGCGTCGAGGATGGTCTTGGCGGCGGCGACCGCCGAGCCGTTGGCGATCTGCCGGATGAAGAGCGGGATGTCGATCGAGGTGGGACAGGCCGTGATGCACGGCGCGTCATAGCAGAACAGGCAGCGCTCGGCGGCGATACGGGCCTCGTTGCGGCCGAGCGCAGGCAGGAGATCGCTGAAATTCTCGCGGCACGCGTCGGCCGAGATCCTGTGAGTTGCGAGCCCGCCGCTGGTTTCGTTGCTCAACGTTGCACTCCGTTGTTGAAGTCCCGCATCGCAAAGCACTCTTGGCCCGCCGATGTTGGCGCAACCGGATTTGACCAGATGATCAAAAATGTCCGGAGCTGTCAAACAAGTCAGATATTCCCTTATGCAAAAAGGAAACTCCCGCGCTTCGACGACGGCGTCTTGCCAATTCCGGTGGCAATGTGCCCGCGCTTTGAGCGGCGCGGGCGATGTTGAGCGGCCGTTCAGCCGGCTCGCCGCCGCATGCGGAATTTGACCCGTGAGGTCATGGGATCGGCGACGAGCTTCCCGTACACGACGACGCTGTGGCGCAATGGCCGATGGCACAACGTCACCGGAGACGAACGCAAGAGTTTGCCTGGAGGGAACCATGGAACGTCGAGCACTTATGAAATCAGTCGCGCTGGGTGTCATGGGCACGACGTTGGCCGCGTCGGGTCAACCGGCCCTTGCCGCCTCGAACCCGGCCCAGCCGCCGGCGTCTTCGGGACCGTTCATTGAGACGAGCGATGGCACCCGGTTGTTCTATCGCGATTGGGGTAGCGGAAGCCCCGTTGTGTTCTGCCATCCCTGGGCGCTGAACGCCGATATATGGGAATATCAACTGAACGAGCTGACCGAGCAGGGGCTGCGTTGCATCACCTATGATCGGCGTGGGCACGGACGATCCGAAGATCCCGGGCGAGGCTATGATTTCGACACGCTCGGCGAAGATCTTGCCGCCGTCATCCAGAAGCTCGACCTGCGCGATATCACGCTCGTCGGTTATTCGATGGGGAGCGGTGAAATCATTCGCTATGTGTCTCGTCACGGGACCGGCCGCGTCGCCCGGGTGCTTTTCACCAGCCCGAGCCCTCCGATACCGGGAAGCCGCGAGATCAGCGACAGCATTGTCGCGGCTCTGAAGAAGGATCGGCCGGCGTTCCTGGCGGCCGGCCTGCCGCTGTTCCTCGGCCAGCCTTCACCGGTTTCACCGGCGATGGGCCAATGGGTGTTGGACATGTTCCTGCGATCGTCTCCACGCGCCGGTATCGAGTGTACCCGCCACATCGCGACCGTCGACCAGCGCGCGCATCTGGGCGCGATCAAGGTGCCGACCCTGATCATCCAGGGTGACAACGACAAGGTCTGCCCACTCGAACTGACCGGGCGGAAACTCGCCGAGGCGATATCCGGCAGCGAACTCAGGATCTATGACGGAGCGCCGCACGGCATCGTGTTAACGCACCGCGATCGTTTCACGCATGATCTTTTGAAGTTCGTGCGCGGTTGAGTGACGGAGGCTCGGTTGGAGCGTCTTCCAGAGCATGATGACTCTTGATTGAATGGTCCGCGACTTCACCTCTCCCGACGGGAGAGGTGAAGTAAGCAGAACCAATTCAATCGGAACGGAGAAGGCGCTAGCCCGCTGCTTTCATTCCGGTCGCTGCGTTTGATTCACGCACCATCTCCTTGACGATCTCGATGGTCTGGTCGTCGGCGGGAAACAGCATCTCCAGTGCGAGCTCGGCCAGTGTCACGTCATTCGGGGTGCCGAAAACGGTGAGCGTGTTCAGAAACGAGACGACCCCGAAGCGCGTCGAAAGATGCATCGGCGTCGCCAGCCGCTGCGCGGCGCCGAAGCTCTCGAGCGGCTCGGAACCGGGCGGGACCGGATAGCCGGCTACTTCCGTCAGCAGCGCCTTGATCACGGGATCGACGCGCGCGGCGAGCTGCTGGCGCAGAAGACTGAGCGTATGCGCGCGCCAGGCCGCGAAGTTCAGGATTCTGGGGCCCATCCCTTCGGGATGAAGAATGAGGCGCATCGCATTGACGGGCTTCTGCAACAGCTCCGCCGAACAGCCCTCATAGAGCTGGGGCAGGGCGGCGTTCGAGAGCACGATGTTCCAATGGCGGTCGACGGCGAACGCGGGATAGGGGGCTTGGGACTTTAGCACGCTGTCTAGGGCGGCCTTGGCCGCCTCCAGTTCGCTCACCGAGCGCTCGGAAAATACCGGTGCGAACCCGGCGGCCAGCAACAGCGTGTTCCGGTCCCGCAACGGGATGTCCAGGCATTCCGACAGACGGCCGACCATCTCCCGGCTCGGCTCGGCCTTGCCGGTCTCAAGACATGACAGATGCCGGGTCGAACTCTCGGCCGCGAAGGCGAGATCCGTCTGCGTCACGCGTCGCTGCTCCCGCCATCGCCGA
>JAJYAH010000824.1 GCA_021779635.1 Pseudomonadota bacterium
TCTGACTCAGTAAGACTAGGGCTGTACGTTCACACGGCGGCCGGGCTGTTGGTCATCGCGCTTACCATCCTGCGTTTGCTGTGGCGCCTCGTTGATCCTTCGCCGCCCCCCGAAAGGACGTATTTTGGCGAATGGCTATTCGGGGGCTGGATCGGCTTGGGAGCTAAATTGGCCCACTTTGCACTTTACGTCTTGCTGGTAGTCGTTCCCATCGCAGGCATCGTTCTGCAGTTCGCGCGGGGCGACAGCTTATCAATATTTGGCATTGCCGATATCGCATCGCCTTGGCCGCGCGACCGTGCTTTCGCTGAGAACGTAAAGGAAGTTCACGAGTTGCTCGCACACGCGCTGTTGGCTGTGGCGGGCCTGCATGCCGCGGCCGCTCTGGTCCATCATTGGGTTTTCGGAGATCGCACGCTGGTTCGCATGCTGCCCGACGTAAAGGCGTGATGAGGGCGGGAAGTCGATAACAAGCGCGAGTTTGAGCTGAATAGGTCTGTCAGGTTTTTGCCGGAGCCGCACTTGAAAGCGTGGTGACTTCGATCACGTCAGATCGCATGCGTTGGATCGACTCCATGATACGGTTAGCGCTCGGGCCGGAGAGGCCGGATCCAAAGCACGCGCCGTTCAGCGCCGTAACGATCGCAGTGCCTAACTGATAGGCGCACTGATTCCACACTCCCCTCTGATCGACGAGGAAGAACAGTTCGACCGCTCGTACCTGGCCGCCGTTGTTATCGACTATCATGAAATATCGGTGCTCGAAGTTACCCCGGAGCGTATCGTCGAGAAAACCGCAAGGGTTCGATTGGAAAACGTTTGCCGGGCTGGGACGGAAAAGCTATGGAAATCAAACGGGCGGACGTGGCGGAACTGGTAGACGCAAGGGACTTAAAATCCCTCGATGGCAACGTCGTGTGGGTTCGAGTCCCACCGCCCGCACCAACGGCCGGCAAGCGCAGCGAGGTCGGAATGCCCGACGAGAACGATGATCTTTTCGGCGAGGACGGGGATAAAGCGGTTGATGACTTCGACCGCCTCACCGATCTCCTGTTCCAACACGTTTCGGACTTCGCCGACGAGGAGGACGTTGCCGACGACATCCTTCCGCTGCTGCTGCTGCGACTTTCGGCGACCATGCGCATGATGGCCTACGCGGTGTCGGTGGCCAAACCGTCCGGCGGCGGATTGAAGCTCGACCTCGATCGCTTTCGCCGCGACGCCGACGAACTCATTCGCGAGATGAAAAAGGACGCCGATCGCTTCATCGCGCAGGTCAGGGAGTCGATGGCGGCGGACGAACCGGGCGAGGATGAGCGCTGAACCAGCAGGCCTTGGTGCCCGCGACGCAGCGCGCCGCGCGAAAAGCTGATTGTTTTTCCGATTTCACAGCACTGCCGTCTGTCCGCCGTCACGCGAAGCCTCACTCCGACTTGTCGACATTCCAGAACAGCGGAGTGGCCGGGCCGTCGAGCACGCCGGTCAGCGATTTCCGCCAGGCGCTCGGCGCGAAATATTGCCCGAGCGGGATGTAGATCACCTGGTCGTAGACCTCCTTCTGGATATCGGCGGCGATCTTCTTCTGCTCTTCGGGCGAGGAGGAACGCGCGAAGGCGTCGCGCATCGCTTCCATCTTGGCGTCTTCCGGCCAGCCGAACCAGCCGCCAACCTTGCCTCTGCCGCTGATCGAGACGTTGACAACCGGATTCACCACGTCGGCGCCGACCCAGTTGGTGAAGAACATGTTCCAGCCGCCCTCCTTCGGCGGCTTCTGGCTGGCGCGACGCTGCACCACGGTCTGCCAGTCGGTGGCCTGCACATCCACCTTGAAGCCGGCTTCACGCAACAACTGCGCTGCGACGATCGGTTGCGCCTTCAGCGCGCCGACATCGCCGGGCGCCATCAGCACAACCGGCGTGCCGTCATAGCCGGATTCGGCGAGCAGCTTTTTTGCTTCCGCCATACCGTTGCCCTTGACCAGCGTCTCCGAGCCGACATCGGTCGCAAGCGGCGTGCCGCAGACAAAAACCGCCCCGCAGATCTTGTAATATTCGGGGTTGCCGACCAGCGCGTCCAGAACGTCCTTCTGGTTCATCGCCAGCAACGCCGCGCGCCGAACCTTCACGTTATCGAACGGCGGATAGAGGAAGTTCATTCGTCCGAGCGTCACGTAGCCGAGCTTGTTCAGGGTTTCGATCTTCAGCTCCGGGTTGGCTGATAGCACCGGGAGAATGTCGAACGTCGGAGCTTCCAGGAAATCGATGTCGCCGGATTGCAGCGCATTCACCGCGGTCTGGGCATCCGCCATCGTGATCCATTCGACGCGATCGACCTTCACCACCTTAGCCCCGGAGGTCCAGCTTGGCGGCTCCTTGCGCGGCACATAATCGGTGTTCTTCTCATAGACCACCTTCACGCCGGGCTGGAATTCAGCCTTCACGAACTTGAACGGACCGGAGCCGATCTGTTCCGGGATCGGCGTGCCGGGCGGCGTCTCCGCCAATCGCTTCGGCATCATGAACGGCACCAGCGATGACGGCTTTCCGATCGACTCCAAGACCAGGCCGTAGGGCTCCTTCAGTTTCAACGTGATTGTTTTCGCATCCGTGGCCTCCAGGCTCGCGGTGAAATCCATCAGCTTCTGGCCCATGCCATCGGCCTTGCCCCAGCGCTTCAGCGACGCCACGCAATCTTCCGCCGTGACCGGCGTGCCGTCATGCCATTTCAGGCCGTCGCGCAGCGTAAAGGTGTAGGTGAGCTTGTCGTCGGACACCTTCCAGTCCGCCATCTGCGGCTGGATCTTGAAATTGGAGTCGGTCGCCAGCAGCGTGTCATACACCATGTAGCCATGGTCGCGCGTGATGTAGGCGGTGGTTATGCCCGGATCGATCACGCGCAAATCGGAATGCATCACCGCGGTGATGGTCTTGCCCGCGGCCTGCGAGGGCAGCGGCAGCATCGCCGCCAGCGCCACGGCCGATGCTATCGCGGAACGCTTCCAGTGCGGGATCGGGGACATTCGTGCTCTCCTGACGTGAAACTGATCAAAGGCCGGTGATTCCTTGTGCATGCGGTCCGTTATTTGGGCGCACTAACACGCTGTAAATCCTCGACATTTGAGACTTGCACCAAGCAGGTTGCGCGTCAATCCGGTTTTGCCTCATTGCCGTACGGCGAATAGGCCTGATGACGCGCGCAGGTTTGACTTTACAAAACCCTCGCCGAGCCTTCCGGTAAGCCGCTGCAGTTACACCTTCGCATCGCCGAACGATCCCGTCCGAAAGACCATGAGAGAATTGCAATGAACCTCGCCAACCTTCCGTTCGATTCCGAGGCCATGCTGCAGGGGCTGCGCGGCTGGGTGGAATGCGAAAGCCCAACCTGGGACGCGGGCGCGGTGAACCGCATGCTCGATCTGGCCGCGCGCGAAATGGCTGTTATGGGTGCGTCGATCGAACGCATCGC
>JAJYAH010000086.1 GCA_021779635.1 Pseudomonadota bacterium
TTCCCGATTGTAATTGCACAGGCGCTCGAACAGCGTGGCAGCGTCCCAAACCACGCCATTCTCCTTGGGAGAGCTGCCGTAGCCGGCCAGCAGCGACAACGCCAGGCTCTTGTTTGAAGGATCGAAGCGGGATGAGTGGATGTCCCGCTGCGGCGGCAGGGGAATCGCGACACCCATGCTGAACGGCAGCCTGAGGAAGGGCTTCAGCTTGAAGAAATACTCATTGACGCCGAGCGCCTTGGCGTTCGGCATCCCGATCGCGAAACGTATGTCTTGCTTGACGAATTGTCTTTCGACCTCGGCATAAAGCAGCTGCAGCCGCTCTTTGCCGCGAAACTCCTTGCAGATGAACAGATCCACCAATTGAGCAGCTGATTCTTCCTGACCGTTCAGGCGCAGCGTCTGACGAACCATCGCAATCTGGCCGACCTTTCGGTCGCCGTTGCGAAGCGCAATAACCGTGGCTCCCAGCGAGAAGCAACGTTCATAGAACCAGCGCAGGCGTTCCGGCAGGATAACGCGATTGAGCGAGGCGAACGCTTCTGTTGCCAGCCGTGCGGTCTCTTCGTAATTAACCACTTGTTCGCATTCTGCTCTCGTTGTCACATCGTCCGTCCGGCGACCAAAAGCGCAGCGCACATGAATACTTAAAAAGTATTGAGATTCTGTTCAATCGGTTGCCGAAACGCCGCCCGATGATCCTGCCATCATCACTGCAATGCTCGGCGCCACTGAACGAACAGCCGGCAAAGATGCCGCCGCAGCAGCTTGCTCACCGCGACGCGGCCGATTAATCACGCGCCGGCAACGAGCGGCAGGAAGCCGGGATTTTCCGGCGGGGTGCTGCGCTGATGGCGGTTCGGTTGCGCCGCACTTGAGGCCCGACCGGGCCTCCCGCTTTTTCAATCGCGGATTCGGCAGGGCTGATCGCGCAAAGCGGCTGGATGAGGCGGCTGGGCGGTGTCGCATCCCTTGCCACCGACCGGTCGCTGCAACCTTCACGCCCGCGCCATCACCCCAACGTCATCCCGCGGGTGCGCGCGGCACACATATTTTTGTCGTGACCCGCCCCGATCCGTGACAGTATTAATACAATCAAATTTCAGTTCGGTAACACCTGGAGCGGTCGATGAGTTTGGAATGGCGCGCGCAATCAAGTTCCCTGGCCTGGTCGAATCCGGTGGCCTGGTGGTGGGGTATGCTGACCGTCGTCAGCGGCACCAATATCGCGGTTTGGTTCTTGCTGTACCGCCAGCTCCAGCCGACCGGCAGTTTCGGCAGCATGTCCGGCATCGAGCTCATGCTGCTGCGGACTGGCAGTCTCTACAACTCGACCAACATCGAACTCATGCTGCTGCTCTGTGCGGCCTATGTTTTTGGCTGCGCCTTCAGGTCGTTCCTTCCACGCGCGGATGTTCAGCGGATCTGCCTGTTCGATACCTGGCTGTCGAGCGTGGTCGTCGGCCGGTCGGTGGCAACTGTGGCCGAGATCTGCTTTGCGGCGCAGTGGGCGCTGATATTGCATCAACTCGGCACGATGACGGGAGCGGACACCACCTTGAACGTCGCATGGGTGATCGTGCCGTTGATCCTGATCGCCGAATGCTTCTCATGGTATGCGGTGTTGACCACGCACTACCTGGGCAACGCCATCGAAAATTCGATATGGGCCGTTGCCTTCTTCGTCGTCGGGATCGGCCTTTGCCGGTTGCTGCCGGAGTTCGATGGTCTGGTTCGCGTGGTCCTCGCCAGCGCGATCGTCGGCATTGCGGGCTATCTGGCGTTTCTCATGACCGTCGACGTTCCGATGTACCTGAGCCGATGGCGGGCCAAGGTTGCCGACGGCGGCAAGCATCTCAGACCTCTCGAGGGTCTCCGTGACGTGAGCACGCGTTGGATCGTGACGCACGACCTTGCCGAGTGGAAGGACGAGATTGCCTGGATGTCGCTTTATTTCAGTGCGGCGGTCTGGGCCAGCCTCGCGCTGTGCGTTTGCTACTCGCTCGAGGATCATCTGCCGCGCTATCGTACCGAGGCGACGGTCGCAAGCTGGTCGTCGGACGCATCCGCCGTCGCCAGCATGCAGGCCCCGGTCATGGCGCGGGTTTCCGCGCCCGGTCCGTAGCGCAGCGCGGGCGGCTCCCAGCGGCAGCGCCAGCGCCCCCGGGCTATCCGCAAAAAGCGGACGTTCCCGAACGGCGGGCTTTGTGGCGCGATCTTCGGATCGGGAGGCGCAGGCGCGGATATTACTAGCGCCCGCTGAATTTCGCCGCGCGCTTCTCCACGAACGCCTTGCGCCCTTCCAGGGCATCCGCGCTCCTGCGAATGTCAGCCTGCAACTCGATCTCCCGGCGGAACTGCGCGCTGTAGCTTGCGTGCTCGCTTTCCTCCAGCAACTGACGCGTCGCGACCAGCGCACGCGTCGGCCCCTCGGCGAGGCGATGGGCCAGCTTCATGGCCTCATCGAGCAAGCGATCGTCATCCACGACCTGTCGCACCAATCCCCATTCCAGCGCCCGCTCGGCCGCAAGCGGTTCGTTCAGAAGCATCAGTTCGAGCGCGCGTTGGCGGCCGATCAGGCGCGGCAACAGCCAGGTCGAACCGAGATCGGGCACCAGGCCGATCCGGCTGAAAACCTGGATGAACTTCGCCGACCGCGCCGCGACGATGATGTCGCCGGCCATGGCAAGGCTAAACCCGCCGCCGGCCGCAACCCCGTTGACCGCGACGACGACCGGCACGCGACATTCGCGGAGCGCCCGAAACGCCGGCCAATAATGACGCATCACGCCGGCGACGATATCGCTTCCGAGCGACTCCGATGCCTTGAGGTTCTGGCCCGAACAAAAGCCGCGCCCTTCGCCGGTCAGCACCAGCGCCCGCAACGTGGGGTCGCCCGTCATCTCGCCGATGGCGGCAGCCAACCCGCCGAGCAGTTCGGGCGTCATGGCATTCAGGCTCGCAGGATCGTTGAGCGTCAGCAGGCCGACGGCCCCGTCCCGGGTTTGCTTCACACTGGTCATTTTTCTCTCCTGGCCGGATGTCTGGACCGCCCGCAATCTGCCATTGCCGGCGCGCGACGCCAAACCGACCGCGGGCTGCACCCGGGTTTGGGCGCTCACCCAAGCGAGCTGAACGACGATCTCGGACCGACGCGCCGTAAGGCGCGCTAAGGATGCTTGAGATCAGGTGTTCTCTGCGTATGGCAGCCGCCGCGAAAGCTGCCGGTGGCATGGCAGACGAGATGGCAACTATCGTCGATCGCGCAACCGACGAAGAACCAGACGAAATAGGAGAACAAGGCCAGGAAGGCGATCCATAGCGTTGCCTTGGTCGATCGGTCCATCGGAATACCCAAACAATCGTGGCAGGGCTCAGGCGGCTACCCGGCGAAAGCTGCTCTGTCATAGACCGCCGTGGCGCGTATCGAACGTGATCGATGTCACCCAAGGAGCGTGGTGCAATGCGAAAAAGCTCGGGGATGGCGATCGGGTGCGGCGGTTGATTCAATTCGCCTCAAATCAGCACGACCGATAACCTTCAAAAGTTAGGTTAAAAATCGAGCGAGATTGCACGCTAAGCCAGAGGTTGTATGGCTGGTGCATGTCCTGGTCATTTCATAACGCCGACAAGCGCACCCACCGGAAGATCATGCTGGTGGGTCTGCTGTTCTGCGCCCTGTTTGTCGCCGTCAGCTTCTTTGCCAGGGAGCAGCCGGACAGCCATTACGTTCTCCAGAAGGCCGACCGGCTGGTTCGCACCGCGGGCGCTCCTCTTCCCGCAAACTGATCAGTTTCGGCGACATCCGGAAGCAGGACGATGGAACTCTGCGCCGGCATCGCGGTTGTCTTGATGAGACTTTCAGGAGGCAACGATGACTACGTGGCACGATACCATGGTGGACAGGCCCGAAAGCGATCACGAAGCCGGCTATGCGGCCGGCTGGACCATCTCCGGGCTCGCCATGCTGGGCGCAATCGTCACCGTCTGGGTGTTTGCGATCTAACGCCCCCAGTGCGCGCCATTCTAAAGCGCTTCGAGCCGGCGTCTCGCCGCAAGAACGCGTGACGGCGCGCAGGCTGGATAAGTTTCACACCCCGCCCGGCTGAACGTAGCAGAACACGTAACCGGCGCGGCTCAAGAATACGATTCCGTGACCCGTGGGATTGCTCTTGTCCCATTTCAATTTGTTGTTCGGAATTTCGATTTCGGTTCCGATATCGATATGTGGACGCATACGGGGTTCATCCGGACGGTCATCGGTGATCGTCGCGTAGGTTTTTCCATCCCTGACATGAACCTCGTCCGCCCAATAGGCATCAGCCTCACCGCAACACGACGCGTTTGGCATGTCGGGCTGCATCAGCGCCTGATACCATTCGCGGATGGCCGGGTCGTTGTTAATGGCGCCCCACTGGCCAAGGTCGCGGGCATTTGCAACGCCAATCACGCAACCGAACGCAAGACCAAGGACAATGCGCTTCATTTCGCACTCCTGCGTTTGCCGGCCAATCCATCGAAGCAATCTTCGTGCCGGAATCGGGCCGGTTCCCAAAACCCAATAAGCTCCAGCGGTTAGCCCTTTTTGCGGCCTCGAACCCGTGGCCCGTCAAGCGAGACCAACAGGCAGCGGTAATTGCCCCGCGGCGCGGGGCGCGGAGCTTCGTCATGACAGGTCGGAACGGCATCATGTCGCGATTGATTTTCGCGGCCGTTTTGTTGTGCGTCGGCATGTCTGATATCCTCGACCGGCTGGAAAAATCCGGTACCCGGATCAACCTGGTATTGCTCGACGCCTGCCGCGACAATCCGTTCAGCGGCCAGGGCGCGCATTCGACGAGCGGCGGTCGCGCACAAATGCCCGCACCGGTCGGGACGTTGATTTCATTTGCGACCCAGCCGCGCAGCGTCTCGCTGGACGGCATTGACGGCCACAGCCCCTACACCAGAGCGCTGGTCGATGCGATGCAGCGGCCCGGCTCCGGGCTGTTCAAGACCTTCAACGAAGTCGGGCTGGCGGTGGCGAAAGCGACCCAGGGCCAGCAGATACCATGGGTGTCGTCGTCGCCGATCTCGGGCAATTTCAATTTCGCCGGCAAGCCCGGTTCAGGCGGGCATCGCGCCGATTCCAGGCAAGATGATTTTGACTTTTCCCACGCTGAAACCATTCGGCCCGGTGGCGCGTAAACAGCAGTAGGCCAACGGAGCATCGTCATGCGCGCCTTTATCCTGCTGGTCGCTCTCCTGATCGGCCTCGCCGCACCGGCCCGGGCTGGCGACGATATTGCCGCCGCGCAGAGCGTCATCCGCGCCCAGGTTGACGCATTCGACCGCGACGATGCCGCAACGGCCTATTCCTATGCGGCTCCCGCGATCCAGAGCATGTTCCCGCAAGCGAATATCTTTCTCGGCATGGTCAAGCAAAGGTACACCCCGGTCTATCGTCACAAGAGTTTCGAATTCGGCGACGCGCAGGTGTCGGGCGGCAAGATCGCCCAGCGCGTTCACATCGTCGACGCCGATGGCGAGGCGTGGGAGGCGCTGTACACGCTGGAGCAGCAACCCGACGGCAGCGTGAAGATCACCGGCTGTGTTCTGCTCAAGGCCGGCCAGGCGGTGTGAAGCGTTACGCCGCCATCGAATTTTGTGCGTATTCTAGTCGCCAAACCGGTAGCCACTTTGGCCGAATACGCGCGACCGCGCCCGGATCAGCAGCGCCAGCACGATCGAGACGTTGATCGCATTCCACACCAGCCCGTTCAGGAATGCCGCGGCGTAGGAACCGGTGGCGTCGAAGATCACGCCGGACACCCAGCCGCCGAACGACATGCCGAAGACGGAGGCCAGAATCACGATGCCGACGCGAGTGGCCGCTTCGCTGGCAGGCATCGATTCGCGGACGATAATGGCGTAGCTCGGGACGATGCCGCCCTGAAACAGCCCGAACATCGCGGAGATGACGTAGAGCGAGGAGAGACTGTCGAAAAACAGATAGAACACCAGCGCAGAACCCTGCGCCACCGATCCGATCAGCAGCGTGCGGATGCCGCCGATCCTGTCCGCCAGGAATCCCGAACCGATCCGGCTGATGATCCCGAATGCCAGCATCAATGACAGCATTTCAGAGCCGCGCGCCAGGCCGTAGCCGAGATCGCCGCAATAGGCGACGATATGGACCTGCGGCATCGCCATCGCGACGCAGCAGCAAATGCTGGCGACGCACAGCATCGCTGTCAGCGTATTGATCGGCAGCCGGAGATCGATCCGCGGCGGCGGCGCATCGACATGGCTTCGCCGCGTCGCCCCGCCGATCCGGGCGCGAAGCAGCAGCAACACCGCCGCCATCGTAACGCCGCAGAAGATACCCACGGCGATATAGCTCAAGCGCCAGCCGGAGTTCTGAATCCCCCAATTGAGCACCGGTGGCCAGATCGCGCCGCCGACATAATTGCCGCTGGCAGCAATGGTCACCGCGAGGCCACGATAGCGGTCGAACCAGTGCGAGGCCTCCGCCATCAGCGGGGCGAACGTGGCCGAAGTCCCGAGGCCGATCAGAAAATGAATCAGGATGAATTGCCACAACGTGGTCGAAAGCCCGGCGCCGACATAGGCCAACCCGAGGACCACGGTGCTGAGCCCCATCGCCATGATGATTCCGAAGCGATCGGTGATCTTGCCGGCCGCGACGCTGCCGAGGCCGAAGCCGAGCATGGTGAGGGTGAAGGCCAGCGATACATCGCCGCGCGTCGCCCCGAATTCGGTCTGGACCACCGGAAGCACGACCACCACCGACCACATGCCGACGCTGCCGATCGAGCCAATCACCAGCGCGAGCGCGAGCCTGACCCACGCCTGACCAGAGTCCGGGGTGAACAGCGGCGAATCTGTCGATGAATCGGAGGGAGCCAGCACGGCCGCAACTTCGTCGCCGGCGGCTCCCGGGTCAAGCAACATGGCGCGATATTGGGCATGCAGATGCAGTGCAACAGAACGAATTGTGCCGTGTTTCTCGTCATTCCGGAGCGATGCACCATATCGAACCCGCAAATCCCGCAGGGTTCCCGATGTGCAGGGGCACATCTGAGGCGCGGAAGGCCCGTTAACCCTTTCCTAACCATAAACCGGGCAAAAATTGCCCAGTGAAGTCGAGTGTCGTCGGTCGCGTAGAACGGGGGAGTGCCCGTGGACGCCAGTGCGGTGCCTCACTTTCGAAACGGTGGCCCCTCGGCCGCCGCGCAGACGTTTGGCGCCCGCGGCCGGCATGCGCGGGGGGAAGCAGCAACCATGGTCGATGTCACGGCAGGTCTGGGCTCAGCACCGGGGACCGGACTTCCCAGTTTCAGCGACATCGGCAAAATCCTGCGGCGCGGCGATATCGCGCTGGCGTTCGGCATCCTCACCATCCTGGTCGTGCTGATCCTCCCGCTGCCCTCGATCGTTCTTGATCTTTTTCTGGCGATCTCGATCACGCTGTCGATCCTGATCCTGATGACGTCGCTGTTCATCCAGGCCCCGCTGGAATTCTCGTCGTTCCCGACCATCCTGCTGATCTCGACGATGCTGCGGCTATCGCTCAACCTTGCTTCGACGCGGCTGATCCTGTCGCGCGGCCATGAAGGCTCCGATGCCGCCGGCCACGTCATCGAGGCGTTCGGCAATTTCGTGATGGGCGGCAATTTCGTCATCGGAATTATCGTTTTCGCGATCCTGGTGATCGTGAATTTCGTCGTCATCACCAAGGGCTCCGGCCGCATCGCCGAAGTCGCGGCGCGCTTCCACCTCGACGCCATGCCGGGCAAACAGATGGCGATCGACGCCGATCTTTCCGCCGGGCTGATCGACGAGAAAGTCGCCAAGGAGCGCCGCAAGGCGCTGGAAGACGAAAGCGGCTTCTTCGGCGCGATGGACGGTGCCTCGAAATTCGTGCGCGGCGACGCGGTCGCCGGCCTGCTCGTGGTCTTCATCAACATCATCGGCGGAATCATCATCGGCGTGGCCCAGCAGGGCCTCAGCTTCGGCGAAGCCGCCCATAGCTACACGCTGCTGACCGTCGGCGACGGTCTGGTCACCCAGGTGCCTGCGTTGATCGTCTCCACTGCCGCAGGCTTGCTGGTCTCGAAAGCGGGCGTCAGCGGTGCGGCCGACAAGGCGCTGATGAAACAGCTCTCCGGCTATCCGCAGGCACTCGGCATGTCGGCCGGCGTGATGCTGGTGCTGGCGCTGCTGCCGGGTATTCCGATGATTCCGTTCCTGCTGCTGGGCGGCGGCGCCGCTGCTCTGGCATGGTCGGCCCGCAAGCGCAATCGCGCCACCAAGGCCGCCGAAGCCGCCGCGGCGGCGGCACCGGCGGCGGCCGCCGCGGCAAGCGCGGCGGCGGAAGAGCCGATTGCGATGGCGCTGAAGATCGACGACCTCAAGATCGAACTTGGTTATGCGCTGCTGCCGCTGGTGAACGGCCCCGACGGCACCGACCGCCTCACCGAGCAGATCAAGGCGTTGCGCCGTTCGCTCGCGGTCGAGATGGGCTTTGTGATGCCGGCGGTGCGCATTCTCGACAATGTGCAGCTGGAAGCCAACACCTACATCATCAAGATCAAGGAGGTCGATGCCGGCACCGGGCGGATCTGGCCGAACCAGTTCATGGTGATGGACCCCGCCGGAAATCAGGTCGGCGTGCCTGGCATTCACACCATCGAGCCGACGTTCGGGCTGCCGGCGACCTGGGTCGACGCCAGCTTGAAGGAGGAAGCGTCGCTGAAGGGTTATACGGTGGTCGATGCGGCGACCGTGCTGTCGACCCATCTCACCGAGCTTCTCAAGAACAACATGTCGGACCTGTTGTCCTATGGCGAGGTGCAGAAACTGCTGAAGGACCTGCCGAAGGAACAGGGCGAACTGCTCAAGGATATCGTGCCGAGCCTGGTCACCATTTCGGGCATTCAGCGCGTGCTGCAGCTGCTGCTCGCCGAGCGGATCTCGATCCGCGACCTGTCGACTATTCTCGAAGGCATCGCCGACGCGCTGGCGTTTTCGCGCAATCCGGCGACGATGGTCGAACATGTTCGTGCCCGGCTGGCCCGGCAGATTTGCGCGCAAAACACCACCGGCAACGGCTATCTGCCGCTGATCGCCTTGTCGGCAAAGTGGGAGCAGGCGTTCGCCGAATCGCTGGTCGGCCAGGGCGAGGAGCGCAGCCTTGCGATGCAGCCTTCCAAACTGTCCGAGTTCATGACCGTGGTCCGGGAACGGTTCGAGCAGGCCGCGCGCGAGGGCGAAGCGCCGGTGCTGGTTACCTCGGCGGCGATCCGGCCATTCGTGCGCTCGCTGGTGGAGCGTTTCAGGTCGCAAACGACCATTCTGTCGCAGGCGGAAATCCATCCGCGGGCACGGCTGAAGACGGTTGGAAGCGTGTAGAGCCCCGCGGCCGGGGCCGGCCTCCTGCCGCAAATCATTTCCGCCAATCGGTTGGCGAAGCAGGGCTTTTCGGCCACAGGCAAATGATTTTATTGGATCGATGTGATTTGCGGCATGTTGCGGCGCGAAATGCTTGATTCCCATAACCTGCTGTAATGACTAAGTTATGCTCCGAATCGATGGCCAAATGCCGGGCTGTGCTCGCGGTCGTTCAAGTCTTTTCACTGCCTTGTGATCGCATCTTAGGAACCAAAGGCCGAATCCCCACGTTTGCCCCGACGTGATGTTGAACCTGCCTGCGAACGGACGAGACAAATCCAAAAAGGCAGTAGCAGGACGGCAGGAGGCTACCCATGAACCATTCGATCTATAGCGCAGATCGCACGACCCATCTGAAGATTGTGGTCGTCGCCCTCGTTGCAGCTATCGCGGTGGCGGGCTTCAGCATCTCGGTTCGCAGCAATTCGGACGACAGCTACCAGACCGCGCGCGTCGTCAAGGCCGGCAAGGCCGTGACAGTCACGAGCTCAAACACGTCGATGGTCCGCTAATGATTTTGTGAATTCACGCGGCGCTTTACCAGCCCCCCAAGGTCGCCACGTGAGTATGTAGAAGGCCCCAACTACCCCCAAGTTGGTTCTTCGGAAAACGCCCGCTCCCCACGGGCGTTTTCTTTTTGTGCGGGGCGTTTCGGCAAACGGATTGCCGTGACAAACATTCAAGCCGGCTGGTCTTCAGTCAGGAAACGCTGTGGCGGAATACGCGCTTGCCAAATTCAGTGGGCGGGCGACGGCGCGGCAGCGGGCGGCGGCACAGTCTCGATCAGCTTGCCGGCATAAACCGGCGCTGACGTCGGCTTGCCGTCAGGCGAGCCGCCCGCCTGCTCGACCGTCACCGCATAGGTCGCCGCGTTGATCGTGTCGGCATCGTACGCGGACAGCACCGGACGCGCGGTGAAGTCGGCGCTGCCGATCACGCCCAGCGAGCGCGGCCGTTGCAGCTTGTCGGAAATCAGCCAGAGCTCAAAGCTTTTGCCGGGCTCGGCAGCGGCACCGACCTTGCGAACCGTGAAGTTCTTGGTCGCGCCGTCAACCGTGAGGATGAAGGCCGGCGAGCCACCCTCCTTCTGCAAGACGGCGACATACTGGGCCGCCGGCACGGGGGCAGCCGGAATCCTGACCTCAACCACCTGCGTACGCGGCTTCGGACGAATGCTCTCCGGCAATAGATCCGGCCGATCGGCCTGAACCCCGATCATGGCGACCAGTGCGGCAGCGATCGCCGTCGTCAGTGTGGCGATGTTGCGCCAGCGCCGCACCTTCGCGGACAACGCGATGACGGTGGAATTATCCACCGCCGCGGCAGGTTGGCTGATTTCCGGAGCGACCGGCGGCGGCGGCGCCGCCGCCTGCGGAAGCACCAGCGGCTCCTGCGGCGCGGAAAGTCCCGCCGCGGTTCGGATCTTGTCCCAGACCTCGGGACGCGGCTCGATGGACCCGACCATCTGGTTCAGCACACCGAGCTTTTGCTCCCATGCCTGGACCATCGCCGTGAAGCCCTTGTCGACGGACATCATGGTCTCGACCTGCGCGCGCTCGTCGGCATCGAGTGTGCCGAGGGCATATTCCGCAGCGAGCACGATATGGTCTTCGCTATAGGCCATCATTCCAGTCCAAGGCACTCCCGGATGTCCATCATGCTGCGACGCAGCCAGGTTTTTACGGTATTCACCGGCGCCGCGAACTTGGCCGCCAACTGCTCGCGGCTCCAGCCATTGTAATAGGCCAGCAACACGAGCTTTTGCCGATCCGGCTCCAGGCGCCCAACGCACTCCAGCAACCGCTTCAACTCTTCCGTCATCTCCCGGCGCGCCAGCGGATCCGGCGTGTCGGCAGCCACTTCCATGGCCGCCGGCTCCTCTTCGATCGAGGCCTCCGTCCGTTTGCGCACGATGTCGATGGCACGATTGCGGGCAATCGAAGCCATCCACGTGATCGGCGACGACAGCCCGGGATTGAACTGTCCGGCACTGTTCCAGATCTTGACATACGCCTCTTGAATGACCTCCTCCGCGAGATCCTGTCGCCGCAAGATACGCAGCACCACACCGAAGAGTTTCGCCCGCGTAGCGGCATAAAGGCGCTCAAACGCGGCCTCATCCCCCTTCGCTACAGCGGCAATCAGCCAGACGAGCTCAGCTGGCGTCAGCATTCAGTGTCCCCAAAATCGCGATGCCCACCCGCTTCTGTGCTCCGGGAGCGGCCGTCCAAGCTTGTCGTATCATATCTTGCGCTGAACCAGTCCACCAAGTCGCTGGCGAAGAGGCTGTGGACATCAGAAAAAACCCGGACCTCGCGGCCCGGGTTCGTGGTTCGGCAAGAGAGTGGATCTAGGCAATCGCCCCGATGCGGGCACGCATCAGGCCGATACTGTCGAGATCGGCTTGCTCGCGGGCGCTCTCCTCGGCACGTTCGCGCGCCTGATCGCGCTCGTCGAGCAGCTCGACTTTCTTGAGTTCCTCGAAAGCCTCGGTCAGCATGCTCTTGGCGTCTTCAAGCTGAATACGCAATTCGTCGGCGGACCGGGTCAGGTTTTCCCGCCGCTGGATCGCAGCCTTGGCGTAGGTCGGATAGGCGAAATGCGTGGGATCGTTGATCCCGGCGCGCTCCTGCTCAGTATGAATTTCGCGCTCCAGGTCGACCGACATCCGCTGGAAGTCGGCGATCATACCTTCAATCTGGGCGACCCTTCGGCGCTTCTCGTCGACCTGAAACTTCTTCAGGCGGATTAGCGTTTCACGTGACTTCATCGACTCATACTCCCCAGAAGTCCCAATCTGAACGCGGGACGGAACCGGTATCCCTCAGGGGCCCCACCGGCATCGCTACTTGTGTGACGGGATGATGGCCTGACAAAGTTAGCGTTCCGTTTCCAAATTCCCGAGGATGTGCTCAAGTTGCCGATAACCGTCACCCAGGGAACTCACCTCGTCCTTGGCCTGGCGCAGAAATCCCTCGAGCGGCCCATGCAGCCGGATCGCCTGGTCGACCTCGGCGCTCGAGCCCGCCCGATAGGCCCCAAGCCGGATCAGTTCCTCCATGTCGGCATAGGTCGCCATCACCTGACGCCCCCGCGTGATGGTCGGCAGGTAGGCCGGATCGGCTGATTTCGGCATGGTGCGAGACACCGACTTCAGAATGTTGATCGCGGGAAAACGTCCGCGCTCGGCAATCGCGCGCTCCATCACCACATGGCCGTCGAGGATGCCGCGGACCGCATCCGCAATGGGTTCATTGTGGTCGTCGCCGTCCACCAGCACCGTGAAGATGCCCGTGATGGTGCCGGCGCCGACCCCGGGGCCGGCGCGCTCCAGCAGTTTCGGCAATTCGGTGAACACGGTCGGCGTATAGCCCTTGGCGGTGGGCGGCTCGCCCGCCGACAGGCCGATTTCGCGCTGCGCCATCGCAAAGCGGGTCACCGAATCCATCAGGCACAGCACGTCCTTGTCCTCGTCGCGGAAGTATTCGGCGATCGCCAACGTCAAATAAGCCGCCTGACGCCGCATCAAGGCAGGTTCGTCCGACGTCGCCACCACCACCACCGAGCGCGCCAGGCCCGCTTCTCCAAGGTCGTCCTGCAGGAATTCCTGCACCTCGCGCCCGCGTTCGCCGACGAGACCGATCACCGTGATATCCGCGTCGACATTGCGCGCCAGCATCGACAACAATACCGACTTGCCCACGCCGGAGCCGGCGAAGATGCCGAGCCGCTGGCCGCGGCAACAGGTCAGGAACGTATTGAGCGCCCGCACACCAAGATCGAGCGGCGCGCCGACGCGCTTGCGCGAATGCGCCGGTGGCGGCGAGTTGCGAAACGGCATCGGCGACGGACCGTTGGGCAGGGCGCCCTTGCCGTCGATCGGCTCGCCCATCGCGTTGAGGACGCGACCGAGCCACAACGGCGAAGGCCGCACCTGGCTTGCGGCATTGGCGATCACCGCGCGGCAGCCGCGCCGTACACCTTCGAGGCCGGCGAACGGCATCACCACGGCGTTGTTGCCGGAAAAGCCGATCACTTCGGAGGGGATGAAACGATTGCCGCCGGTCTCGATCACGATGCGCGCGCCGACCGACATCGCATGAATCGGGCCGGCGATCTCCACCATCAGGCCGCGCACGCCGACCACGCGGCCATAAATGTTGACGCCGTCGATGTCGGAGATCTGCTCGGCGAGTGCCTTCATTGCGAAAACCTTAAGTTTCCGCACTTTGCGGCCGCGCCCTTAACCTCGTGTTTACCCGCATCGTTAATCATTACGTCACTGTCTTTGGTGACTGAGAGCGCTCGTCCGTCAGAAGGAAGGGCGAGTCGCGAGAGTCGGTTAGGCCCGCCTCTTAATGTGGAACTTGAACCAGAACGGATACAAAAAACTGCTTCGACGCAATATCTTAGGGCGATTCGACAAAAATTGCACGGATAGAGCTTGCGAACCTGAATCAGATTTTGTTAACCATATGTCGTCAGGATCCGAATCAGTTGTTCAAAGGCGTTTTGAGTGCCGCAAGTGCGGCCGACCTGACGCCCGGAGCGGCGACTATAGGGGACTGGCATGCGCGTATTGCTGATAGAAGATGACAGCGCCGTCGCGCAGTCGATCGAGCTGATGCTCAAATCCGAAAGTTTCAACGTCTATACGACGGACCTCGGAGAAGAAGGCGTCGATCTCGGAAAACTTTACGATTACGATATTATCCTGCTCGACCTCAACTTGCCTGACATGTCGGGTTACGACGTGCTCAAGCAGCTTCGGGTATCAAAGATCAAAACACCGATTCTGATCCTCTCCGGCCTCGCCGGCATCGAGGACAAGGTCAAGGGTCTCGGCGTCGGCGCTGACGACTACATGACCAAGCCCTTCCACAAGGACGAACTGGTTGCGCGCATCCACGCGATCGTGCGCCGCTCCAAGGGCCACGCCCAGTCGGTGATCCAGACCGGCGATCTCGTGGTCAATCTCGACACCAAGACGGTCGAGGTCGGCGGCCAGCGCGTGCATCTGACGGGCAAGGAATACCAGATGCTGGAGCTGCTTTCGCTCCG
>JAJYAH010000087.1 GCA_021779635.1 Pseudomonadota bacterium
ATGGCACACTGCAGACGCCGATCGAAGGCGTCAGCATGCTCTACACCTTCGCGAGCCCCACGGCGCCGAGCACCCATCTTACCCAGTACTTCGAGATCTTCGGCAACCGCGCCATTTATAACAATGGCTGGCTCGCCGGTACCGTTCATCGGGCGGCCTGGGAACGCAAGCCCCGCGCTACGCTCGATAACGACAAATGGGAACTCTACGACGCGCGATCGGACTTCAGCCTCACGAACGATCTCGCGGCGAAAAATCCCGACAAGCTCAAGGAAATGCAGGACCTGTTCCTGAAGGAAGCGGTCAAGTACCAGGTGCTGCCGCTCGACGATCGCTTGGAAGAGCGCCTGATCGCTTCTGTGGTCGGCCGGCCCGACCTGATGGCCGGCCGCACTTCGCTGACGGTTCACCAGGGCATGACCGGCATGTCGGAGAACGTTTTCATCAACCTGAAGAACAAATCACACGTCATCACCGCCGAGCTGGAAATTCCGAAAAACGGCGCCAACGGCGTGATCATCGCCCAGGCCGGCCGGTTCGGCGGCTGGAGCTTCTATCTGACGGATGGCAAACCGACCTACACCTACAATTGGCTTGGACTGCAGCGCTACACGATCGCCGCCAAGAAAGCGCTGCCCGCCGGCAAAGGCACGCTGCGTTTCGAGTTTGCCTATGACGGTGGCGGCATCGGCAGCGGCGGTGTCGGCACCATCCTCTTCAACGGAAAACCGATCGCCACCGGTCGCATCGACCGCACCCAATGTTGCGTCTACTCCGCGGACGAAGGCGCCGACGTCGGCGCCGATGAGGGCACGCCGGTCACCGAAGCTTACAAGGTGCCGTTCAAGTTCACCGGCAAGATCGCCCAGGTGACCATCGAATTGAAGGAGACGCAGAAGGCCGACACCGATAGCGCCGAGCAAGCCCGCAAGGCGGCCGCGCTGAAGAAGGGGCTGGCCGATTAACGAAGCACCACCGCTGCGGCGGCTGGCGGAAACAGTCACTTGTCGGCGCGCGCGAAATGCAGCCGGACCAGCGTCCTCTCGCCAACCACGTCGCCGAGCGCGCCAAAGGCAAAATAGGGAATCAGGATCAGCAGCACGATAAAGCTGGTTGCGACGATCTGCTCCCATGTGCCGCCTGCGATATCGGCGATCGAATTCGCAATCGCGCGGCCATGGATGGTCCCAACCACGGCCTCCTCGATTGCGCGTAGAGAACCGAAGCCTTCAATTACAGCTCCGCGGCGAAGCAGAAGAGATAGGACGTGATGATGCTTGATTCCCGCAATTCATGGACGAGCTTTTCCCGGACAGAGATTTTGGATGGACTGCCTTCCATGGTTCTCTCCGGCTCTTGCGTCCGAACGGCACAGCCGACCCTTCGCCGACCACGACAAGACCGATACGGCTTCGTTCAGCAGCCGCGGCAGATATTTTTTATCTTGGAATAACGGTGACACTGCTGGACTGCACTCAACTGACCGCCAGTCTCTTGATCCCGGGTTCGCGCGGAGGCCTGTCATCTTGCGCTTACGCTAGGCTGCCCTGCGCGCTCAGGGCGATTTATTGAACTGAATCAATCTGATGCTACCCGTCCAGTCCTCCCTGCAAAAATATTCCCGTTCTCTTTTGACCCAAATCACTTCTATATCGTTCGCGTCCCGGCCCACACGACAGGGGCGTTTCGCGATCGTCACGGACGTAGGGCAGGGGATGCGATGGACGCGGGCGGCGCTAAAGACGAGAGCGCTTACCTTGCGGACGGCGAAGTCGTGTGGTCCTGACGCCTCGACGCTGGCGTCAAGCTTCGCGGAAGTATCCGCGAGGCGACGGTGACAACAAAGCCCGATCACCGGGGAGAGTACGAAGGAAACCGTTAAAACCATTGCGTGCGGGAATGCCGGGTGTTCCGGTGCGACCGTGGTGACTAACGCGTGTGCTACTACACTTTGCGCACGCGGCTGCGGGTGCGGCGGGCACCCGGCATTCCCCACGCCCTCTCTTGGGCGAAAGGTTCATGCATAACTCGGGCGCTAGCCGCGCTGCGAGATCGTTGGCGTGTCTCCCGTTTTTGCCGATCGCGCTCCCTTGCCCGGTACCCGATCGCGGCCTATCTCTGGGACTTCCACAAGGAGGACGCGCCCCATGAGCACCTTAAAACCGCTTAAGATCGATATCGTCTCCGACGTGGTGTGTCCGTGGTGTTATATCGGCAAGCGCCGGATCGAGAATGCGCTGGCGCTGGTGCCGGATGTTCCGGTCGAGATCCACTGGCGGCCGTTCTTTCTCAATCCCTGGGTGCCGCGCGAGGGGATTAGCCGCGACGAATATCTCACCGCGAAATTCGGTTCGGTCGAAGCCTACAAGGGTATTGCCGGGCGCGTGGTCGCTGCCGCCGACGAAGAGGGCCTGTCGTACCGGCCCGATCTCGTCAAGCGCCAGCCCAACACCATCGATTGCCACCGGCTGATTCACTGGGCCGAAGCCAAGGGCAAATCCGCTGAAATGAAACAGCGGCTGATGGAATTGTATTTCCGCGACGGCGGCGATCTCACCGACATCGACGTGCTGGTGCAGGCGGCCGCGGATTGCGGGCTCGATGCCGACGACGTGCGCCGGCGTCTGGCCACCGATGAGGACGTCGAACGGATCTCGGCGCAGGCGCAGGAGGCTGCCGACAAGGGTATCTCCGGCGTGCCGACCTATGTGTTTGCGCAGAAATATGCGGTGTCAGGCGCGCAGCCGCCTGATCAGCTGGCGCGCGCCATCCGCCAGGTATCAGCAGAAGTGAACGCGCAAGCGGCGGAGTAAGACGGCAATACGTTTATCTGTTGCGGATCAGATGAACAGCGCGGCGCGCTTGTTCGTAGGCGAACCGGCGCAGCATCAGCGCTGCATGGATCAGCGGGACGACGGGATCGCCGCGCCGCAGTGGAATCATAACATCGCCGATCGCAAAGCGCCCGCGCCAGATCGGATTGATCATCGGATGATCGGCATCCGCGGTGGAATCGGCGCTCGCGATTGCCGGATCGGCGCAAAGATGCCGGGTCAGATCGAGCGTCAGCTGCACGCCGGGCGAAAATTTCGCGAAGCGCTCGTCGATGCCGAGCTTGAAATAGAACGCGCGATCCTGATGCCGCAGCACGATCGCGGCCGCGACCGGGGTATCGCCGGCCCGCAAGCTCACGATCTCGCACTGACGGGTTTCGGCGAGCGCGACGGTGGCGCGCCGCACGAAACGGGCATCGCCGTCGTGCTGCACCAGCGCGGTGCCGCGCCGGCCTTTCCAGCCGCTGGCCTCAACCGTCAGGAATGTCTCGATCGCGCAAGTGACGTCTTCGGGCGTCCGCGCCACATCGAAATGCACGGCGCCGTGCTCGGCCAGGCGATGCCGCTGACGGCGCAATTCCTTCAATTTCTTCGCGCCCAATGCGTCCCGCAGCAGCGCATCAGAGTCGCGCGTCGCATCGAGGCAGGCGCGGATCCGGGATTGCAGCACCTGCGGACGCAAGCCGGCCTGCCGCAAGGCTTGCGTGACGGCTTTCATGGCGGCGCCGTCCAGCGCTACGTTGCGCAGGATCAGCGCATGGGCGCCAACTTTCCGCGCCTGCGCCAACAGGCTCGTCGCGGCATCATCAGCGGCATCGCGATCGAGCAGCGGCGTGCCGAGCGTGCCGTAGGGATCGGCGTTCGCCAGAGCGGGCAGGGGAATCCTGCAGGCGCGCCACAGCGAAATCGCCGGCATCAGGCCGATCAGGCGCGCCGCGCCGTCCGGTGTGGAAGAATTACTGCTCCAGGCGCTGAGCGCGGAGACGGCGGTGCGGCCCTGCGCGGAAGCGTTCACCGCCAATTCCCAGCCGGGCAGGTAATAGCCGTTGGGCTCGACGGCGCGTTCGGCAAGCTCACGCCACCGGCTCGCGGCGACTGCCGTGAGGGTTGCGAACGCATCGCCGTCGGGCGAAGCCGCGCCGCCTTGCGGGCGCGTGCCGACGACATCTCTTTTGAGAGATGTGCGACCAACCACCGCCGAATTCGCGATCTCGACCACGTCCCCGCTTTCCCGTTCGCGATGGATCGTGGAGGCGCGCGTCGAGCTGCGCTTCCTCCATTGCGTTACCGGGAAAACGCTAGCGTAAAGATTGGAAAATAGCGTTGGATTTGCGGTTCAATTTGAGCGGTAATGTTAACCGGGCGTTGATCATTTGCCCCCGTGGACGGCGCCAAACCGCTTGTTGCCGCCGGCAGGAAGCGCCGATGCGGCTAGATCGGCTGGTAGGTCTCCGACACGCAATTGTCATTGGCGTCGATGCGCTGGCGATCCAGGATCACGCCGCCGGTGATCGTGACGCGATAGGTTTCGGTGCCCAGCGGCCTGCCCATGGCGTTGGTGAGTTCGGCCCGCACGCATGCGGTCCAGCCCGATCCGCGGACGTCGCGATGCGCCGGCGAGACCCGCACGTTTTGCGGGTAGGACGTAGCGACGAACACCGAATTCAGGTTGGTGCGAACCAATTGCTTGACATCGGGGGCCGGCTCGGGCGGCGCCGGGTCGGCGGTCTTGACGCGCATGAATTCCGGCGCCGTCGAGTGGCTGTCGGCAATGCCGCAGCCAGCCAACGCGAGCGGCCCGCCAGTCATCAACGCGATGAAAATAATGCCCCGCTGCATCCGCCGACTATATCCCGAACCGGTCAAAATGACGCGGGATCGCGGCCAATTCGCGGCCTTAAGTCATTAACAATCGCTAACAATTGTCGAAACAGGCGGCACAAACCGGTATCGTGCTCCCTTGGACCGATCCGGGATTTGCCATCATCTGGTTGCACGGTAAGTTCCGAGCTGGAATGGCAGGGAGACAGGCGATGAAGACGTTTGTAATGGCGGTGGCGATGCTGGCTTTGATTGCGATGCCGGCGCATGCGCAAAAGCGCGGCGGTGTCGCGCCCGGTTCCACGGCCGAACCGCCGAAGAAGGTCGATGACAAGGCCTACAATGCCGCGCTCGAAAGGATACCGGAACCCAAGGAGAAATATGATCCGTGGGGGGTTGCGCGGCCTGCCGATCCTGCGAAGAAGCCTAAATAGAACAAGTCTTAAGGGACTGAACTCGAAGTTCCGCAATCCGGGCTTGAACCTCCCTCCGGAATCCCTCGACCTATTGGCGAGCCCGGAGGTTGCCGTATGTTTCGTCCTGTCCTTCACACTGTGCTTCTGACCGCTGGAATTTTGTGGGGGGCGCAGGCGGCGTTTGCCGAAAATCGTGTCGCGCTTGTGATCGGCCAGTCGAACTATCGCGCGGTGGTCGCGCTCCCCAATCCGGCCAACGACGCCAAGGCCGTGTCCCAATTGCTGAGCGAAGCTGGTTTCGAGGTATTCAGCGCTTCCGATCTCTCGCAGAGCGAGATGCGCGAAAGGATAGGCGACTTCGCGGCTGAGGTGGCGGCGAAAGGTCCCGATACCATTGCGCTGGTCTTCTATGCAGGTCATGGCCTGCAGATCGATGGTGAGAATTTTCTGGTGCCGGTGGACGTCGATCCGAAGCGGGAAGCCGACATTCCGCTGCAGGCCGTGCGTCTCAATGACGTCCTGAATACATTGACCTCGGTGCCGAGCAAGATGCGGATCGTGCTGCTCGATGCCTGCCGCAACAACCCGTTCCCCGCCATCAATCAGAGCGCCGGCCACGGCCTGGCCATCGTCGATGCCAAGATCGGCGCGCCCGGCACGTTCGTGTCGTTTTCGACCTCGCCAGGCGCGGAGGCGGAGGACGGCAGCGGCGCCGACAGTCCTTACACGTCGGCGTTGCTTTTGGCGGCCAAGGAGCCGGGGCTTTCGATTGAAGACACCTTCAAACGCGTGCGCGTGTCGGTCAACAAGGCGACCGAAGGGCGTCAGACCCCCTGGGACAGTTCCTCGCTGACCGATGAATTCAGGTTCTTTCCCGCTCAGGGAGCGGCAGTTCCCGAGCAGCCTGCCGCCAAGCGCAGCGTCGATGAATGGCGCCGTGAACTGCAGGGCAAGCCGGTCGAGGTGGCCAATGAAATGATCGTGGCCGCCGGCACGGACGAAGCCTATGAGGCTTTTGTCGGGCTGTTCGCGCAACCGCCGTTCAGCCCGCAGGCCCGCGAATGGCTCGATCGCCACCACAAGATGGTTGCGTGGGATAAGGCCGTGATTGCCAATACGGCGGCGGCGTATCGTGCATTTCTGGACCAATACGCCGACAGCGATCTCGCCGCAACGGCGCGCAAGCTTGAGGATCGGCTGCGCAACCGCCCGAACACGGCAGCCGGCGTCGCGGCCATCGTCGCGCCAGTGACGAACGCCGCGCTCGCCGCCCCGGCCTGTCCTTGCGGCGGAGCGCCATCGGTACCGCTGAAGAAGGTCGATCTGGCGCCCAAGAAGAGCGTGGAACCTGAGCCGCCGCCCAAGAAGCACGCCGAACCCAAGCTGCCGCCAAAACGCGCCAGTTCGCGTCCGCCGCGCGGCCACTGGCGCGACGACGATAACGATGATGTGGTCTATCGCCGGCAGGCCCCTCCCGACTATTATGAGCCCGCACCTGGGCCGTCCATCGGCCTTGGAATAGGCATCGGAGGATTCGGAGGTGGAGGCGGAGGCTTCAGCGGGGGAGGCATGGGCGGGGGAGGCTACGGCGGAAGAGGCGGGCGCTGAACGGGAACGTCCCAGCGGACCGCCGCGAGACTCAGCCAGCCGTGAGGTGATCGCATCGACGCGATGGCCGCTGCGATATCTTCCGGGCCTGCTCGCCGTCATCCTGTTCGTCGCGGCGCCGGCGTTGGCTTGGGAGCATTGGGGCGGAGATCGCGGCGGGACACGGTTTTCATCGCTGGCCCAGATCACGCCGGCCAATGTCGGCAATCTCGTCCGCGCCTGGGAGTTTCGTACCGGAGATCTCGAGGCCCGTCCGCCGGCAGCGATAGCACACACGAAATTCGAGGCGACGCCGCTGTTCGTCGAGAACAGTCTCATCTTCTGTTCGCCCTTCAACGAGGTCATCGCGGTCGATCCCGGTACCGGTACGCCGAAGTGGCGATACGATCCCAAGATCAGCACCAGCCAGCGCCCCGCAAATCGCTATAACTGTCGCGGCGTCGCCTACTGGGTCGACGAGCGGGCTGCCGAAAATGCTGCGTGCCGCGCGCGGATTTTCATGGGCACCAACGACGCCCGCGTGATCGCGCTCGACGCCAGGACCGGGAATCCCTGCCCGGATTTCGGCTCGGGTGGCGAGGTCAAGCTCGATGTCGGCAAGCCGCTGGCGTGGCCGGGCGAATTCCAGATCACGTCGGCGCCGGTGGTGAGCCGCGGCGTCGTCATTGTCGGCTCCTCGATCTCGGACAACGTCCGCGTCGATGCGCCGTCCGGCGCGGTGCGCGCCTTCGACGCCCGAAGCGGGCGTCCGCGCTGGAGTTGGGACCCGCTGATTCACGACGGCATTGTCGCGGGCACCGCCAATGTCTGGGCGCCGATGTCGTCCGATGAAGAGCGTGGACTGCTGTTCCTGCCGACATCATCACCGAGTCCGGATTTCTGGGGCGGCCGGCGGCCCGGCAATGACGAGCATGCCAATTCGGTGGTCGCGCTGCGCACCGAGACCGGAGAGCTGGTGTGGTCGTTCCAGACCACGCATCACGACGTCTGGGATTATGACCTGCCGGCACAACCGACGCTGGCACGCATCGACACCGGAGCGGGAATGCGCGACGTCGTGATTCAGCCGACCAAGCAGGGCTTTGTCTTCGTGCTCGACCGCGACACCGGCAAGCCGGTATGGCCGGTCGAGGAGCGCAGCGTGCCGCAAGGGGCCGCCGAAGGCGAGCAACTTTCGCCGACGCAGCCGTTTCCCACCCACGTGCCGGCGCTGGTGCCGCAGCAGATTTCGGCGACCGACGTCTTCAGGCCGTTTCCGATTTTCCGCAGCTCTGCTTGCGAGAAACGCCTCGCAGCGCTGCGCAATGAAGGCCTCTATACGCCGCCCTCGACGCAGGGAACGCCGATCTTTCCAATGACCGGAGGCGGCGTAAACTGGGGCGGCGCAGCTTTCGACCCGGTCAACCAGATCCTCTACGCCAACACCAGCCGCGCGGTGCATATCGTCAGGTTGATTCCGCGCGCCGATGCGGAAGGCTTCAAGCCTCCGCCCGGCACCGAATTAGGGCTGCAGCAGGGTGCGCCCTTTGCGATGACGCGCGCGCTGGCGACGTCGCCCCTGGGCATGCCGTGCAACAAGCCGCCATGGGGCGCGATGGTCGCGGTCGACCTCAAGGCGGGGAAAATTCTCTGGCAGTCCCCGGTGGGCACGACCGAGGACAAGGCGCCGCTCGGAATGGCTTTCAAGTTGGGCATGCCGCTGGTCAACGGCGTCGTGATCACGGCCGGCGGTCTCGTCTTCACCGGCGCGATGGACGCCTATCTGCGCGCCTTCGACGCCAGATCCGGCGCCGAGCTTTGGCAGGGCAGGTTGCCGGTGCCCGGCATCGCCAATCCCATGACCTATCTCTGGAACGGCGAACAATATGTGGCGATCGCCGCCGGCGGTCACTCCGAGGCCGGCACCACGATCGGCGAAAGCGTGGTGGCTTTCCGTTTGTCGCGCCTGGGCGAGGCGCCCTCGCTGTGGTCGCGCACGGTCGACCGGCCGGGTGGGCGGTTCTGGAGCAAGGTCGTTGTCCTTGCGATCGCGCTGATTGCGGTGATCGCGCTGTGGCGTTGGCGCCGCCGCGCAAGGTTGCCGAGCTAGAGCGAGATGGCTTTTCATCGAATCGCCATCTCGCTCTATCTTTTTGTTCGAGCATGATCTTTTTCGGAAAACCGGTACCCACTTTTCCGGATCATGCTCTAGGACGATCCCCACACCGTTTCTTCGGTCCAGCCCAGTTCGTCGAACTCGATGGCTCTCAACGGTGCTTCTGCGATCGAAAAGAACTCGTCGAGTTGAGGCGGTTCGAGGGCCGTTGAGGAAAGCATCGCGTGTGCCTGCCCCCGGTGGTGGATCTGGTGCTGGAAGAGATGCATGAGCAGGCGGTCGCGCCGTTCGGTCTGAACCCGCGTGTCGCGATTGACCCGCACGATGTCGCCAAGCAGGGCAGGCGTCAGCGCGTTGCAGACAGCGATCAAGCGCTTGTCGACTTCAGCCTGCGCGCGCTTGAGTTCAGCCAGCGAGGGACACGGAACCTCATTCTCCCAGGCTTTTGGCCCGAGCCATCCCCCCTCAAGCGCGTCGACGTAGAAGAGATCGATGACGTAAATATGATTCAACGTCATCTGCAGGCTGGGGAAGAAGCCCGTCCGCTCCGCTTCGAATTCCTCCCGGCTCAGGCGTGCGCAAGCCGTCAGCAGCCGGTGGTTCGCCCAGGCGTTATTGTAGGCGAAAGCGCGGTAGGTCTGAACAAAGCCGGCAGGCATCGCTGCTCCGTCTCTTTTACGTCATTGCAGGCGTTCGAGCGCTTTTCAACTCAACGCTACCATATTGGCGTTTCGGTATCATCCTGGTCGAATCTCGCCAGGTGACTGGCGCCGTCGCGTCGCGCGGGCCGCGTCGCCGGCGATGCGGCTAGCCATTCGTGGAATCTCCGATAATGTCTCCGCCATGGACGAGCAGGTGACAACGGTCTTGGGCAGCGGCATCGTCGAGTGGCTGGCTGACGAAGCGCTGCGAGATACCGAGCCCGCCAACCTTTATGGCGAGCTGTGCCAGCGCCTGCGCGGAGTGGGCATACCGATTTTGCGCGGTCACGTGGCGTTCCGGGTGCTGCATCCGCTCTACAATGCCAGTGCGATGGATTGGACGGCGGAGAAGGGCGTCGTCGTCGAACACTTTCGCCCCGAACAGGGTGGCCGGGATGATTTCCTGCGCAGTCCCCTCGGCCATGCCATGATCCATCGGCTTCCGGTGCTGCGGCGCCGGTTGACCGGTGAGACGGCGTTGATGGACTTCGAGGTTCTCGAGGAATTTCGTGCTTTGGGCGGCACCGACTATGTCCTATTCGCGGTCGGTTTCGATCCCGCCGGCGACAACGGCGTGCTCTGCTCCTGGCTCGGCGACCGGGCCGGCGGCTTCACCGACCAGGAGATCGTGCAGCTCCAGCGCGTCACCCGCGAGCTCAGTATCGCGATGAAGTCGAGGATCGAGCGCAACGTCGCGCAGAACATCGCCCATGCGTATCTCGGCAAGCACGCGGGCCAGGCCGTGCTCAACGGCTTAATTCGGCGCGGCGACGGCGAAAAGATCACCGCCGCATTGTGGTACAGCGATCTGCGCTGCTCGACGGAACTTGCGGACCGGCTCTCCGCCGAAGCCTTCCTGCAGCTGTTGGGCCGCTATTTCGAAATGACCGCGGCCTCGGTGCTCGACCACGGCGGCGAGGTCGTCTCGCTGATCGGCGATGCGGTGCTTGGCCTGTTCCGCTTTGAGGGCGCGCCCGGCGAGGCGTGCGGCCGGGCGCTTGCCGCGGCCAGCGAAGCGCGCCGGCGGCTCAACACATCGCAACCGGTAGCAAATAACGTGGCGTTCGATTTTGGCATTTCGCTCCATTTGGGTCAGGTTATCTACGGCAATGTCGGCGTGCCCGAGCGATTGCAGTTCACGCTGGTGGGGTCGGCCGTCAACGAAGTCGTTCGCGTGCAGGACTTGACGAAAAGTCTTGGGCACCCGCTGCTCGCCACCGGCCCTTTTGCGCGTGCGGCGGCCGGGGTGTGGCAGCCGCTCGGCGAGCATCGCTTGCGCGGACTGGAGACACCGATGCCGATCCTGACCGTGACGCAGCCATCGTGACGCCGAAACGACGGGTGTCATTGGCTTGCGACGACAGGTTGGCGAGCCGGCAGCGTGGCCTCACAGCATCGCAAACGCGCTTGTCACCATCGCCACCGGTTTGTTGTCGGTGGCGCTGGACAGCGTGACCCGGCCAAAACTCATGGTGCGCCCGAGCCGGACCACCCGCGCATCGGCCAGCACGTCCGTCGCCGTCGCCGCCCGAATGAAATGCGTGGTTTGATCGACTGTCGTCATCGGCCGGTAGCCGCGATTGGCCGTCATAATGGCGATCACCATCGACGTATCGGCGAGCGCCATCAGCGCCTGGCCGCAGACAATTCCCCCGGACCGGCACAATCGGTCGGAGAAGGCCATGCGAAGGATCGCGCCCGGCTGCCAGTCGGGAGAGGCACCTGGCGGCGGTGCGCATTCGACGTGGCCGATCGACAGCCCGAGGTCCTGCACCCAGGGCGCGATCACGTCGCCGAGGACGCGCCTCGCTTCCTCGATGTCGAATTCCGCGCCTTGTGCTTGGGATTGCATGAATGATGGTTCCTCCCCCGCCATTGGTTGCTGGACACATTTAGACATGGGCGCTGCGGCTTGAAAATGCCTGACTTGGGGCGATATGGTGGGGCGTGTGGGAGTAGGGTATTATGTTCAGGCGATTGGCATTGATCCTCGGCGTGGTCGCGATGGGTCTTGCACTCAATGGGTGCACGAAATGCGGTCCGATCTGGGATGATTGGCTGCATTCGCCGAAATCCTGCAAATCTGACGGCTTGTAGCGCACGCCGGACGCGGTTGGCGTCGTGGTTGCTGCGGTGGTATAGGTCGGAAAAATAAGAGGAGCATCCCGTGAAAATCTTCCGTATCGCGGCTGCTATCGCGCTGCTGACAGGGCCGGCCTACGCGCAAGCGCCTGCCCTGAATTTGATGATGGATGGGCCCTCCAAGTCGCCAGCACAAAAAGCAGACGAGGAGGCGCGGGACAAGGCCTACAAGGAATCGCTGAGGAAAATACCGGACGCCAAGGCGCCCGCGGACCCATGGGGCAATGTGCGCAGCGGGGATGCCGCCAAGGCCTCGGCTCCCAAGACTTCCGCGCCCAAGGCCTCGGCTGCCAAGGTCTCCGTTTCCAATTCCAAGACGGCTGCCACGGTAAAACCGCGGACCAAGACCGGTACCGACGCAGACTGAAACACAGCGAATATCAGCGAGTCTGGTTGTTGCCGCCGACCGGACCAGGCCGGCCAGGCGGGCCATGAGCTTTGCTGCGCAGGCCGATCGACAGCGGACTCGGAATAGTTCCCGCAAGCACTATATTGGGCCGGTCGTCATGTGTACCGGAGTTGCGACATGGCCTTGCGCCCGCGCGATCTTGCAGACCGGATGGCCGGCCGGCGGAAGCTGGACGATGGCTATTTGCGCGAGACCTTCACCCTGCCGCGCGAGAAGGCGCGGACCAAGGCGCGCGATTTTCTTACCCGCTATCCCAAGGCCGCCTATATGAGCGCCGTTGAAAGCTGGCGCGAACTGCCGGGCGGCGATATCGAGTTCACCATGCGGCGATTGCACAGTGCCGACTAAAGCATGATCCGGAAAGGTGGGCACCGGTTTCCGAAAAGATCATGCTCAAACAAAAAGTTGGAGCGAGATGGCGATTCAACGAAGAGCCATCTCGCTGTATGTGCGCGCGCTGCCGGTGCCGCATATCTTCGGCCTCGCATTCACCGCGGGCGGCGAAGTCCTTCGGGTCTGCTCGCTGAGCTGGAGCCGGGGCAAGTTGATCGGCGCCCGCTTCGTGACCGCCACAAAGCTGCGGCAGGGTTTTGCGGCGTCGGCAGGCACCGATCACAACGTGCCGCTCGCGTAGCGGAATGTGCCGGCGGGCGCAGGTTCCGGTCCGGGATCACCGTGACGTGACGGGAACGATTTGCTCGGCGTCGCGTTGACACGGTGCATGCCGACCCCCTCGGCATAGGTAACCCCGACTATGACGGCCCCGGCTCCCCCGCGCTGGGGCCGTTTCTTTTGCCTTGTCGGTCGAGATCCCCGCAAAAATACAGCAGGCGATCAGGCGGCCGAAAAAGATAGCCGCCACCAGTGTTCTGCTGATGACGGCTTGATTCACACTCGCACCAGCGCAGGCTGGATCGGTATGGTTAATAAATCGTGTTGGCTTCGTCGGGAGGACAACGAAAAACCCGCCCGATGGGTTCATCGAGCGGGTCTCTTCCAAGGAAGTAGCACGGCGCTATAGGGAGCCCCGAGGCCCGGATCATAGCAACGGTTCTGGCCGCTCGAATACGGGAAAAACGCGGATTGCCACCGGGAAAAATGCTTGGCCCGGGAAAATTCGACCGCCGAAAACGACCATTAGTTGATTTCAGTGCGCCAGCTCGCCTTCCGGCTGTATTGTCTTTTCTCGGTGCTCGACCGACAGCGACCGATAGTGCGCCGCCATTTCCCGATAATGCTGACGGGAAATTGGATCGGCAGCCTTTTCGGCACGTTCGTCAAACATGTGGGCTCGTTCGATCAGTTCTTGAGCTTGGGACATGGAAGCACCTCAACACAGGTCCATCTGCCACCACATATGGTTAAGATCTTGTTCCCGCAGGTTGGGCACGGAGATTTGATCGTCGGCCGGTGCTTGCGGATGGAAGCGGCCTTGGCAACGATGAGCGGCCGCCCGCCGAGCCGGCCTCAACGGAACGCGACGCCGATGCGATGCTCCTGGCGCCACGCAATATGGCAGCGCCATCGCCGGGCCCGGCATTGCCGTCGCCAGCAAGGCTGGCTAAATGCCGCTGGTCGGGACGAGGCAGCATGGCGCAGCAATTCAGCAGGCGATCGATCGCGGGTTTTGTCGCAGGCATGGTCGTGGCGACCGTTCTCACGGTCATGGGCACCTACTACGTGCTGCACAGGTTTGTACTCGACAATCCGGCGGATCCGCGGACCAGGGCAGGCGGCCTGCAGCCGGGCCAGACCGTCAAGTGAATGAAAGAACCCCGCCCCATCGTGGGATCAGGGGGCGGGGCGAGTTGATTGGTAGGTAGCGCTGCAAGCCTACCATGTGCCGGATCGTCAAGAGCCGGGAACGATTGCCGTTCCAGAGGGCATAACTTCCCGGATCCGATGCTGCCCTGTCGGAGCCGTTTGCGCTGAAACGAAAGAGGCCGCCAACCGAGGCGGCTTTGCGATTAGCAAAGCATTAACCATAAAGACCGCACAGTAGCCGGAGCCGATTCAGGCGGAGCCGGGCTATGATCTCAGAGTTCAAGGAACTTGTGGTTCTTCCTGCTGCGATGATTTTGTTTTTATGCGCGGCCGCAACGTTGCCGAACCTGAGCTGGCGCAGCGATCCGCCGGCACTGATCGTCATCGCCGCCCGCTAAAGCGACCACTCCTGAGGTCAAAGGGATCGTTCAACGAGTCGTTGAATGGAAAGGGCTGAGTGCCCGGTGCGGTGCCTGCTGCTGCGCTCCCTGGCGAAGCGTCTTTCCTGGGCTGTTCTTTGATCCAAGCTTCTGACTTTTCAATGATCCACTGCCGAGCAAATCTCGGGACCACGTAGAGGCCATCCAGTTGCCTTGTCTTTCGGTCCGGCCATCCGGCATCGATGACACTTTTCAAAAGCACAACTGAAAAGCACAACGCCGTCCTAGCGGAGTATGATCGCTAGGCGGCGTTGGTCAGGCACCGGGGTAGTGT
>JAJYAH010000825.1 GCA_021779635.1 Pseudomonadota bacterium
AGTGGCGTCGGTGACCTCATAGATCGGCCCGAACAGCATCTTCGTCTCCCGCTCCGGGTCCTTCGGCAGGAAGCTGACGTCCCAGACGCCTTTCGACGCGGCGTCGGTGATCTGCCCGGAATTCGGATAGGCGACATATTCGACGGGGACGCCGAGCTGGTCCGCCATTGCCTTGCCGAGATCGACCGGCACCCCGGCATACCCCCCGGCTTCGGTCTTGGTCGACCAGTAGGCGCCGCCGGCCGGGCTGATACCGATGGCCACCCGCAGCTTGCCGGTCGGCGCGATTTCATCCTTCAGGGCATCGGCGCGGGCAGGACCGGCCATCGTGATAGCGACACCGAGAATAAGGCCGGCGATACGCGGCAACGATAGATCACGCATGAACTCTTGCTCCTATCGGCCGCTATTGAGCAGTCGGGCCTTCGATCGCCATTATGGTCGATCGGCGCAGGTGGTGACACGAAAATCTCGCTCGCGGTCCGGCGGGTGACCGGCAAAAACCCCCGCCGCGCTCTCGGAAATGAAATGAGGCCGATTTGGCCCTTGACCGGATAGCAGGCAAAACACGTATCATGGCGTGGCCTGATGGTATTTTGTGCTACTGCACAATGCCCGCTTGATTGTGATCGGCTTTTCCTTAAATCCATGGCACTATTTCGCGTCGTCTGGATTCGACATGCCCGCCATGAATAACGCCTTCTTCTCCGACCTGCTCGCCTCGATTTCCGAGCGCGGCCGCACCTTGCTTCGCCGTGCGGGGTCGCCCGATGACAAACAGGACCCGGCCGACCTGATCAGGTTATGCGAGGCGTTGCTATCGGGCCGGGGCGAGGCCTCCGGCACCGCGATGGCGCGCGAGGTGCTCGATCGCTACCATCACCTCGACGAGAACGGCCGGCTCTCGTTCTTCGACAGCCTCGCCCGCAATTACGGTCCGGACCGGGAGCGGCTGGCGCAGGCGATCGAGAGCTGGCGAACGCAGCCGAACGATGACGACGCCAGCGACCTGCATTTTGCCTCCGAGCCGCGGCGCCAGGAATTGATCCGCCGGCTCAACCGCGCGCCGGGCGGCACCAGCGAACTGGTGGCAATGCGCGCCGATTTGCTCGATCTCATGAACGGGGACAAGGACCTTGCCGCGCTCGACCGCGACGTCGTGCATTTGTTGGCCTCATGGTTCAACAGGGGGTTTCTCGTGCTGCGCAGGATTGACTGGTCCACGCCCGCGAACATTCTGGAAAAGATCATTCGCTACGAGGCGGTGCATGAAATCCGAGATTGGGACGACCTGCGCCGGCGCATCGATCCGGTCGACCGGCGCTGTTATGCGTTCTTTCATCCGGCGCTTGTCGACGAACCCCTGATCTTCGTCGAGGTGGCGCTGACGGAAACGATTCCCGGCGCGATCGCGCCGCTGCTCGCCGAAGACCGCCAGCCGGTGCCGATCGAGCGCGCGCGCACCGCGGTGTTCTATTCGATCTCCAACACCCAGCGCGGACTGGGCGGAATTTCCTTCGGCAACTTCCTGATCAAGCAGGTGGTGGAGGAGTTGCGGCGCGAATTGCCGAAGCTCGAGAATTTCGTCACGCTGTCGCCGGTGCCCGGCTTCATGCGATGGCTGAAGAAGGCAAGCGACCTTCCCGTGACCGATGAGGAGCGGACGCTGCTTGAACAGCTGAACCGAACCGACTGGTTCGACGATACGGATCTGGCACAGCAACTCCGTCCGGTCGCTGAACCGCTGGCGGCGTATTATTTCCTCAAGGCGCGCACGCCGAAGGGCCGCCTGATCGATTCGGTCGCCCGCTTCCATCTCGGCAACGGAGCCCGGCTGGAGCGGATCAACTGGCTCGGCGATCTCTCGCCAAAGGGTATGCGCGAATCCGCAGGCATCATGGTCAACTATCTCTACCGGCTCGAGGATATCGAGAAGAACCACGAAGCCTATGCCAACCAGGGCACGGTCGCGGCGTCCAGCGCCGTGAAGAAATTGCTGAAGAGCGAAGGCCGGCGGCTACTGGATATGCGGCTGTCGTAGCGGCCCTGCTCAGACTTCGGCCCAGTAGCGGATCAGATTGTGATAGACGCCCGTCAGCTTGACCGTTTCGGGATCATCTCGCCCAAGCCGTTCCGCCAAAGCCTGAATCGCGGTGTCGAGATCGAAGATCATGCTGCGAGCGCTGGCGTCCCGTATCATGCTCTGCAACCAGAAGAAGGATGCCACGCGCACGCCTCGCGTGACCGGCGTGACCATGTGCAGACTTGACGCAGGATAAACCACGAGGTCGCCGGCCGGCAGCTTTACTTCGTGAGAACCGTAGGCGTCCTCAACCACCAGTTCGCCGCCGTCATACTCGTCCGGCTCGGCAAGAAACAGCGTGACCGACAAATCGGTCCGGATCCGCAGTCCCGTCAGGTGATCGCCACGTACCGCATTGTCGACGTGGATGCCGAAATGATGCCCCCCCGCAGCGGCGTAACGGTTGAATAGCGGCGGAAAGATATGAAGCGGAATCGCGGCGGAAATGAACCGCGGATTGGCCGTCAGGGCCGAGACGATGCGATTGCCGAGCCTGCGCGAGATTTCGCTGTCCGGCGGCAATTGTTCATTGCTTTTCACGAGCGCCGACTGCGCGCCGGCGGTCGAGCGGCCGTCTTCCCAGGCGCAGCCGTCCATGATGCAGCGGAAATCCGCCACCTCATCCTTGCGAAGTACATTGGAGACGCAGGTCAGCATCGTATTGCCAATCAGAATCTTGCCGAGATGACCAAAGACGCGGTCCGGCCCGGCGCCTCCAGAACGAACGGCGCTGAACTCTGATACAGCGCGTCGTAATAGAGCTTGTTGAAGATGTTGTTGACGAACAGTTTCACCTTCCAGTTCTTGTCGATGTTCGCCTCCACGAAGGTATCGAAGCGCCAATAGCTCGGAAGCGACGTGCCTTCGTTGGCGGCAAGCAAGGTCCCGCCGTAGATTTTCGACCGGAAGACCGCCTGCCCGCCGAGCTCCCAGACATCCGTGAGCTGGTATTTGGTGAGCAGGCTGAAGGATTGATGCGCGATGTTCGCGAGCGGAAGTCCGACATTGGTGGCGTACAACAGACGGTCGGCCGGCGCGACCAGCGACTTCGTCACCTCGGACTGCATCAGCACGAGACCGCCGAACAGGCTCCATTTGTCGGTGACCTTGCCGCCGGCGCCGAGATCGATGCCTCTGATGCGATAGGCTGCCCCCGCGCTGATGCACGGTACCGTGCCAGCCGTATTGGCGGGATAGGGACAGGTGGCGGTCGCCGTCGCGGGCGTTACGTTGACCGCCTCACGTGCGTTGTTCTTTTCGGTCTGGAACAGCGCCGCCGTCAGCAGCAAATGGCGCTCGAACAACTCCCATTTGGTGCCAACTTCAATGGCCCTGTTCTGTTCCGGCCCGAAAATCTGGTTTGAGTTGCCGTTCACAA
>JAJYAH010000826.1 GCA_021779635.1 Pseudomonadota bacterium
GCGAGTTCGCCCGGCATTCCCGCCACGACCTCGCGGTCGTCCGGATCCACCAATTTGACCTCGCAGAAGGCGCTCTGTTGTTTCGACAAGCGGTTCGGAACTTCGCCGACGGCGATCAGCGAACGGGTTGCCGGCGGCAATCCGGTCTCGGTCGAGCCAAAGCTGTTGACGTAGGGCGCGCCCAGCAACTCGGTTACCTCAGCCAGGACGTGCGGAGGAACAAGGTCGGCCATCGCGCCGCAACATCCGACGCCCTTGACGGCGATCTTCTGTGCCCGGAAGCCGGCAATGAACGCGTCGATCATGCCGGGGATCAAAACGAACCAGCCGATATGGTGGCGCTGCAGCGCGGATAACAGCGGATCGATCTGAAAGCCATCGACGATGACGACGGTGCCACCGCGCAGCAACGTTGCCAGGCTGTGATCGGTCGATGCCATGTGAAACAGCGGCGCCCATGCCACGAAGGCGTCGCGCTGAAGGATGTTGAGTTCGGAACTGAATACCAGCGCGCGTGCGATCATCGCGCGGTGCGAGACTACGGCGCCTTTCGGCAGGCCGGTGGTTCCACTGGTGTAGAGAATGACGAGGCCGTCCTCCGGATCGATCGCGACGGGGCGTGAATGAGCGCTCTGTTGCCGCAACAGATGCTCATATTCATCGCCGATCACGATCAGTTCGCGGCCGTCGGTGCCGCGGCTACCCAAATTCGCGGTCAAATCCTGTTCCGCGATCAGAAGCCTTGGGGACACGAGCTCGATGCAATAGGCGAGTTCGCGCTCCGACAACCGCCAGTTCAGGCACGCGGTGATGACGCCGAGACTTGCCGCCGCCAGTTCAACCTCCAGATATTCCGGCCGGTTGCGCGAGAGCAGGGCGACGCGATCGCCGCGAACAAGCCCACGGGCCGCCAATACAGAGGTCAGGCGGTCGACGCGATCCAGCAACTCGCCGTAACTGATCAGACGTCCCTGATATTCGATCGCCGGCAGGGATTCTTGAATCCGGGCGCGGACGCGGAACAACTCGCCGACCGTCGGGGTTGCGCCTGCCATTTCCATCGGAGATTTAAGGGGCTGAAATCCAAGAGACTGACCTGGCATCGTTATCCTCGAAAGACTGTTCTTGCTTTTTGCGATTGCCGCTATCCTGCCTAATCGGCTTGCGGCATCGATGGAACGTACCTAAATTCTAACACCTGTTCGAATGAAAGTAAGGGAAAATCGATGTCCAAGCGTTACCAGGCCTACACCAGACTGAAGCTGGATTACCCGTCGAAGCGCGTTCTTCGTATCACATTCGACCGGCCCGAGACCTACAATTCGGTCGATGCGGAAACCCACACCCAGCTCACCAACATATGGCGCGACATCAACGACGATCCCGATATCAACGCGGTGATCGTCACCGGCGCCGGCAAGGCCTTTTCGGCCGGCGGCGATTTTGAGTTGATCAAGAGCATCCTCGACAATCCGGTCGCGCGCATGGCGACGTGGAAGGAAGCCAAGGATCTTGTCTACAACGTCATCAATTGCAACAAGCCGATCATCTCGGCGATCAACGGCGTCGCGGTTGGCGCCGGGCTGGTGGTGGGCATTCTCGCGGACGTGTCGATTTGCGGAAAGTCCGCGCGCATCGTCGATGGTCACACCCGGCTGGGGGTTGCGGCCGGTGATGTTGCCTGCATCATCTGGCCGCTATTATGCGGGCTTGCCAAGGCAAAATATTACCTGCTCACCTGCAAGCCGCTGTCCGGCGCGGAAGCCGAGCGGATCGGCCTGGTTTCACTCTGCGTCGAGGATGCCGATTTGCAGAGGATTGCGCTGGAGACCGCTGAAGAACTATCCAACGGCGCGCAGAGCGCCATTCGCTGGACCAAATACGCGCTCAACAACTGGCTGCGCGTCAACGGTCCCATCTTCGACACGTCGACCGCGCTCGAGCTTCTGGGCTTTACCGGCGCCGAAGCGCGCGAGGGCCTGGCCTCGCATCTGGAGAAACGCAAGCCGGTATTCCCGCAGGAATGCCCGATCTGAATCGACGGGCCAGCGTTCCGTGAGGCCGGGTTCGCCCGGCCTCTTTTGCCATTCATGTATCTTGCAGTTCCTGGCATCTCGCCATTCATGCGGTCGCGAGTTTTTTGCGCAACCGCTCGACGGCCTCGGGGTTAGCCAGTGCAGAGAGATCGCCGGGATCCTTGTTCTCGAACACCGCGCGCAGCACCCGCCGCATGATTTTCAAGTTACGCGTGCGCGGCAGGTCGTCGACAAAAACGATCCGCTCCGGCCGGTAAGAGGCGCCCATGCCGTTGACGATGGCGGACGACAGTTCGTCGGCGACGCCACGGGCGACATCGATCCCGGGCATCGGCACGCAGGCGCAGACGATCGCCGATCCCTTGACCGGATGCGGAATGCCGAACACCGCGGCTTCGGAGACCTTGCCGGTGTCGATCAGAATGCCTTCAAGTTCCGCGGGTCCGGTGCGCTTGCCTGATATCTTGATGGTGTCGTCGGAGCGGCCGAGGATGTAGTACAGCCCGTCATGGCCGCGCATCGCGAAATCGCCATGCACCCACAGCCCCGGAAGCGTGCTCCAGTAGCTTTCTATATAGCGCGCATCGGCTTTCCACAGGCTCTTGGTGAGGCCGATCGACGAATGCCGAAGCACGAGTTCGCCGACTTCGCCGGGCGGCAGACTCCTGCCCGTCATATCGACAATATCGGCCCCGACACCGAGCCCGCGCAGGGAAAACGAGCCAGGATTCATCGGATGGTTCGGGGTTCCCATGAAGATGCAGCCGCCGACTTCGGTGCCGCCGGAAATATTGATGATGGGAATCTTTTTCTTGCAGACATGTTCGAAGAACCACAGCCAGGGAGCCGCGGTCCAGGCTTCACCACCGGACAGCGTGATGCGCAGGCTGCTGAGGTCGTAGGGTTCGACCTGCTCGGGCCCATAGCGCATCAGGCTGCGGATAATCGTCGGCGAGACGCCGAGATAGCTCACTTGATGATTCTGGATCAGCCGCCAGAACCGGCCGGTGTCGGGGAAATCCGGTGTGCCTTCGGCAATCAACAGGCTGGCGCCGGCGAAGCTCGGGATGCAGGCGCACATCGCACCGACCATCCATCCCATGTCGCTGAGGAAGAAGAACCGGTCGGACGATTTGAAATCGCCGCAGATGATGATGTCGCGGGTGACCATCGAGCCGATGAAGCCGATATGCGTCCACACGCAGCCCTTGGGCTCGCCTGTCGTGCCGGACGTGTAGAGAAGAATGGCGGGATCTTCCGCCTGCATCTCCATTGTCGCGATGGTTCCATCCTGGCCAGCAATCAGATCGTGCCACCAATGGTCGCGCCCCTCGCGCATCGGCGTCTCGATCGCAAGGCCGTCGCGGCCGACCACGACCACATGTTGCACCGTCGGCGAGGCGTCCAGCGCGACATCGAGCACG
>JAJYAH010000088.1 GCA_021779635.1 Pseudomonadota bacterium
GGCCGCGCTCGCCCATGGTGACGCCACCGACCCGGCAGCCGCGGCTCTTGAGGTAGTCCAGCATTTTTTCCGGCGTCAGGTCCATCTGTTCGCAGAGCCGTTCGGCGACGATGGCGACGTCGATGAATTCCAGCAGCTCGTGAGTATTGGTGCGCAGGCCCCCGCCATCGAGCGAGGTCAGGATGCCGGCCTCGCGGCACAGTTTCGCATAATGGATGGCGGCGTCCGGCTGGTGACCGTCGACATGCAGCGCGCGGCAACCGCCGAGGTTCAGCATCGGGAAAGGGTGGATATGCTCATCGTCGCGGCAGCGCACGATCGCCCGCTTGCCGTCCTTTGGCATGATGAACGACAGCGACGAGGAATTGACCTTGCGCGGGTGGATCGAAATTCCGTACTTCGCGCTCATGTCCTGGAACATCCGCCCCAGCCAGTCATTGGCGACCGTGGCGATCAGGTCCGGCACGATTCCGAGCTTGGCGCAGCAGAACGCCGCCGTGACCGCGTTGCCGCCGAACGAGACCGCATAGGCCGATGCGACATGTTTCTCGTCACCGGTCGGCATGTGGTCGGTAATGAAGGTGACGTCGATATAGGTCTGTCCGATGAAGAGGGCCTGCATAAAGTTATCCATCACGCGTTGAAGGGTGGTCCCGGCCGGCGCCATACATTAGCACCGGTTATCGCAGGAGTTTCGCCAAAATTATTCGCAAATGGGCGCACCGTATCGCTTGAGATAACCCTGTGGCGGGACTACGACCGACGTCCAGACAGAGAGAACGAGGCATGATGAGCGTCTATTCCGGCCCGGTGTTCGACATGGCGGCCGACCAGTTCGGTGTGATCGCGAACCATCTGTCGATCCCGATGGACGAACGCGACCGGCTGCTGCTGCCGAAACGGGCGATCACTGTTTCCTGTCCGATCCACCGCGACGACGGCTCGATCGCGGTGTTCGAGGGCTATCGTGTCCAGCACCATCTGACCCTCGGCCCCACCAAGGGCGGCACCCGATTTGCACCCAGCGTCGATATCGGCGAGGTGGCGGCGCTGGCGATCTGGATGAGCTGGAAATGCGCGCTGGTGGGCTTGCCCTATGGCGGCGCCAAGGGCGGGATCAGGGTCGATCTTTCGACCATTTCCAGGCGCGAACTGGAGGCGCTGTCACGGCGCTACATGCAGGAGATGATTCCATTCGTCGGGCCGCATACCGACGTGATGGCGCCGGACATGGGCACCAACGAGCAGGTGATGGCCTGGTTCATGGACACGTATTCGATGTATCAGGGCCGCACCGTGACCGAGATTGTCACCGGCAAGCCGGTGGCCTCCGGCGGTACGCTTGGCCGGCGCGAAGCCACCGGGCGCGGCGTCGCGTATCTGGCGAGGCGCGTGATGATGGAATGCGCGATCGACCTGAATGGTGGCACCGCCGTGATTCAGGGCTTCGACAATGTCGGCTCCTACGCAGCCCTCGGGTTGCATCAGTTCGGTCTCAAGGTCATCGCGGTCAGCGACGCCACCGGAGCGCTCTATGATGCGGCCGGCCTCGATATTCCGGCGCTGATGCGGCACAGCGAACAGCATGGCAGCATCGCCGGGTTTTCCAACCAGTTGCAATTCGATCCTGCGCAAATTCTCACATTGTCCTGCGATGTGCTGGTGCCGGCGGCGATGGAGCGCGTGATAGACGCGCGCGTCGCGGCAAACCTGAAATGCCGGGTGCTGGCGGAAGCCGCCAACGGCCCGACCACGCCGGATGCTGATCTGGTGCTGGAAAAACGTCAGGACGAGATTTTCCTGATACCGGATATCCTGTGCAATTCCGGCGGCGTGGTGGTCAGCTATTTCGAATGGGTGCAGGATCTGCAGCAATTGTTCTGGGAGGAAGAGGAAGTGACGCGGCGCGAATATCATATCCTCGACCGCGCGTTCGACCAGATGGTAGCGCGCGCGAAGGCCGACAAGATTCCACACCGCACCGCCGCGATGGCGATCGGCGTGGAAAAGGTCCGTGCCGCAAAGGCCACGCGGGGACTTTTTCCATGATCAGCGGTCTGGATCACATCGTCCTTCTGACTGGCGATATCAAGGCCGGCGCCACCGCCTACCAGACGTTGCTTGGGCGTGCGCCGGCGTGGCAAAGCAGCGGCGATGGCGTCGAACGCGTGCTGTTCACGCTCGACAACATGACGCTTGAGCTGATGTCGCCCCGCGGCGATAGCGCCACCGCGGACCGGATCCGTACCGTGCTTGCCGAACAGGGCGACGGGCTCGCAAGCCTCTGCTTTCGAACGCCCGACATCGCCAGGATGCACCGCAGGCTCGATCGGCTCGCGTTGAAGCCGGAACCGATTGCCGACGCCGACAGCCACGATACCACGACGGGCGCTGTTTTGTCGTGGAAGCGAACCCGTGCTGCGACCGAATCGACGCGCGGCGTGCGCCTGTTTTTCCTTGAACTGGCCAATGAACGCCCGCGCTCGGCCGCGACCGCCGACGCGCCGATCACCGCGATGGATCATGTCGTGGTCTCGACCGCCGATCCGGAACGGGCGGCAGCCCTTTACGGCGCGCGGCTCGGGCTCGACATGGCGCTGGACCGCTCGCATCCGGATTGGGGCCGGCTGATGTTCTTCCGTTGCGGCGATCTGATCGTGGAGGTCGTGCACCGGCCGGGCGCCAGTGCGGACCCGGCGCAGGACAGGCTCTGGGGCCTGAGCTGGCGCGTCGCCGATATCGATGCGACGCGGGCGCGGCTCGTATCGGCGGGCGTCGATGTGTCCGATGCGCGCACCGGCCGCAAGCCCGGCACGCGGGTGCTGACGGTGCGCAACGGCACCTGCGGCATTCCCACGCTGCTGGTGGAGCGGACGGCGCGGCCCTGATCCCGGACCGGTTCCAGGGTCCGTGGCGGGCATCGCTCGGTGGTTGAGCTGTGTGTCCGCACCCAAACGCAACGCCATGTCATGCAATATTCATGAGCTTGCGCTCAGAATGCTCCAGGATTTACCCGTTCCAGGCATGGCGCCCATGAAAAATGATACTGCTGTGTCGAGGTCCAAAGCCGACGTCGGCGATCAAGCGGGGCTTACCAACGCGTTGCTTGCCACGGCTGCGACCGTCGGTGTCGTCGTTGCCGGCGCCGCCCTGCTTGAGGTGGCCCTCATTCCAGGCGTGCTGATTGGCGGAACCGCGGTGCTGGCGCCCGAATACCTGCCGAAGCTGGGTCGGAGCGTGCGGTCGCTGCTCAACTCAAGCTTCCGGCGGCGGGTCGAGCCAGCGGTTCCACTGCCGGTCCGCACCGACATCAACGCGGCGCTCGCCCCCGCTACGGTCACGCGGGCGATCGCCAAGACCATCACGTTTCGGATTATCGTCACGACCCTGGACTTCACGGTCAACTACGTGGTGCTTGGCGAACTCGCCACCGCCGCGGGTCTGTCGGCCTTTGCCCTGGTCGCCGGCCCCCTGTTTTATCTTGGCCATGAAACGGCCTGGAATTATTTCGGCGTTGCCGACGGGCAGGTTGATCTCACGGTGGTATTGCCGCTGCGGCCGGACGCCGAGACGCTGGCGGCCGCGCCGGGAGGATTTACGATCAGCCGTGCGTTGGCCAAGACGATCACCTATCGCACCATCGCAACGATCGTGGACTTCACCACCAACTACGTCGTCGTCGGCGATCTTGTGACCGCGGTGGGGCTGTCGGCCTCCGGCTTCATCCTCGGTCCCTTTGTGTATCTCGGCCACGAGAAGGCCTGGGAATTTTATGGCTCGCGCGGAAAGCGCCTGCCTGAATTGGTGCCGCCGGCCGAACTGCTGCCTGCGCCGGGCTAGACGCGCGCAGGTTCCACGGTCGCGATCCCGCGCAACAAGCGGCCAAGCAGGTCCGATCCGGTGATAATCCGCTTTTGCGGCCCCCAGAACAGGATCAGATCGTTTTCAATCACGTCATCCTCGGGGCTTTCCTGCACGACTTTCATGCGTCCAATGACGTCGCCGAGCCGCGCCTTCATGTCCCGGATCACGATGGGGCGATGCCAGTAGGCCGTCGGATCTTTGGAAAGTTCATCGAACAACGCATCGCGAAGAAAATGATGAGCGTCGAGCACGAAAACCGGCTCGCCGCTGGCCATGTCGGTGATGATCACCCATTTCATGCCGGAGGCATCGACCTGTCGCAGGAATGGATCGCTGGGAGAGCGATCGAATTGCGGCAAGACGCATCGTTCATTTGCGAACGGCAGACTCAATATGCTTTGGGCGTGGATGAGTTCGCCCTCATCGCAGATCGGCACGTCGTCGAGGTCGAGAAAGTTCTGCGCTCCGGTCGCTTCCAGTCGCCCGATCTCTCCGCCGCTCGCGCCATGCCGTGCAATCAAGAGCCGGATGTCGTGTTCTTTCATATACGCAATGCCTTCTGAGCCAAGCCACCAGTCGAGCAGCATGGCTGTCGGCTTGGCGAGCGGAAACAGGATGACGCGATAGAAATTGATGAACGGCAGGAATCGCGAGGTCATTCGCAGGGCGTTGCGCGAAAAATAGGCCTGCGGAATGATTTCGCCGAGCAGGGTGATTACGAATGCCGAGAAGAAGAATGCGCCAACTCCCGTCAAGACGGAATCCGAGAGCAGCGTCAGCAAGACGTTGGTGGTGACATTCCCCCATATCACCGTCGCTAGCACCTGATTGGCGTTCTTGCGGAGCTCAAGCACCTTGACGGCGTCGGTATTTCCCCCATCGGCCTCGATTTGAAGGCGCAACAGACTGAGGCTGAAGATGGCCAGGTTGAGACCGGCGAACAGTCCGGACTGCAAGATACAGGCAATGACACCCAGCCAGGCCCCGTAGGTTGAGATCGAAGACATGATTAGCACCGCGCTCTGGTTGGAAAGATCGATCGGCTTGACGCTGGACCGTTATCGCACACTTCCAGGCCTCATTGCGTTGCCACGACGGCAACGGCCAGGCTCAAGCTGTGCTCACGTCAGCTTCCAATTTTCCGATCAGAACCCGAATAGAAACGGTTCGTCACGAGGGCGTGACGTCCTGGTGCCTGCCAGAGACGTCCTCGACAACGGGATCGGGACGGCACGATCGATATCAAATCGGTGCGCGAGGCGGTCGAGGCGCACGGCTTCGCCGGCTATTCCGGGATCGGGATTTTTTCCAGCGACTGGCGGGGATGACCGGATGATGAGGTCTTGCAGACACGCATTGCGCCGCATTGGTCAGTGGTTCAACTTCGCCGAACCGAAATGCTTTGTTAATGATCTCCGTAAAGGTAAATCAGTGGTTTACGTTGACGATCCGAGCCGGTGACCCATTCATGTGGGCAGTTCGCACCCCGAGGCACACGATGAAATTTCACGCGTTTATGTTGCCATGATCGCCGCCGCCGTCGCGGCTGTTGCGCTTCCGACCGCCGCGTCCGCAGGATGCTACAGCTGCTACGCGCCACCTCCGCCTTGCGGCACCTGTTATCAGGCCCAGGTCGTGCCGCCGCAATACCGCACCGTCCAGGAAACCGTGATGGTATCGCCCGGTGGCGTCATCGCCCATCGCACGCCGGCTCAATACCGGACCGTGATGGTGCCGCAGACCGTGATGGTTGCTCCGGAAGGCGTTCAGTACGAGCGCATTCCTGCTCAATACGGGACCCGCGAGCGCGTTGAGATGGTCGCACCCGCCCGCACTTATTACGTGCCGGTTCCGCCGCGCTGCAATTCCTGCGGCTACTGATAGCGGGATCGGCGACCAACGATCGATCTCGCCGTCACTTCCACGAATGCCCCGATAGCGACGATGCCGCCGATGTCGGGGCATTTTCGTTTGTGTCGGTAAGAAAGGTCCACTTCTCGATCACCTGAGGTCAGTCGGCACGGCTAGCTTCATCGCTTATCTGTGTTACGCAAGCGGCTGTGGCGTTGGGGCGCCATTTTGCGTGCCGCTGCCTCGCAACCGCCAGCGAAGCCACATCGCGCAGTCTCCGGACCCACCACTCGTCCAAACGGGCGAGCGGGTAGGCGGCCATCAGGGTGAGCGCGATGAAAAGTATGAATGCCGCCGGCGCTGCGACCATGTTGTCGAAGCGCGCCGCCAGGCCGGCATGCATAGGCGAAACGAGCCCAAGCAAAATCGGCAGATGCACGAGATAGACCGGAAATGACAGCCGTCCTAACAGCGCGGCGGTCGGCCCGGCCAGACTGCTGCGGATCGGACTGCAAAATAGAACCAGCACCACGATGGCAACCGCAGCGATGCCATGCAGCAACGGCCCGGTCGTCGGCGAGGCAAAGCGCGCCATAAAGGCATAAAAGCCGACGGGCTTCGAATATCCATCATAACCGCAGAGCACGATCACCAAACCGACGGTGCCGAGAGCGATGGGCAGGCGCCACGGACTCATGAAAGCCAGAGCGGAAGCTGCGGTGTCGCGTTCCATATAAATCCGTGCGATGAGCACCCCAGCAACCAACATGGCATAATAGATGCCGCCTTCGCCGGTCAGCGTCGCCGTCAACAGGATGGCGATCGCGCCGATCACCATGGCGCGGGGAAAAGATTTCTAGAAAATCAGGAGAAGGCCTGTGGCATAGGCCGCGAAGCTGCCGAACAGCTCGTAATGCATGGTCCACAGCGCCGCGTTGAAATTGGTGCTGCCAGCGAAAAACGTCGAGAACACACCTTCGATCAATGCGCTTCCGATCACCGATGTGCCGGGCTTGAAGACGGCGGCGCCAAACCACGAATGGTCGTGATAGAGGCCGAGCATCAAGAATATCGCCGACAGGACATTGACAATGGCCACCAATGGAACGAGCCGCGGCCAGCGCTTTGCAGCACCTGCCAGCAGCTGGCCCCAGTCGCGGTTTTCCACGGCGTGGAAGGTCAGCACAAAGCCGGACAGGACGAAAAAGATCGCCACAGCCGCCGACCCGTTGACCAGCGCGAACAGCGGCGTCCGCACCATCGCGATCGGATCGTCGGGGAAATTGCGCCCGTGCAGGCGCGGCGCAACAACCAGCAGAAAATGATGGAACAGCACAATCACGGCCGCAACGCCGCGGAGCGCTTCCAGCTCCATCAGCTTAGGATGACCGGGCTCCGACATGTAACAGCCCCAACAAGATCGCAAACGTTCGGTGAGCGTCGCACGGATTACGTGATGGCGTCACGGGACCCGTCCGGCTGGTTCGAAGCCGAATCAAGGAACTGGATTTTGACATCGGGCGGCACGGTCTTGCCGGTAATCCGCTGAAGGGCTTCATTCGGGTTGCTTAGACAAAGTGCGCGGAACGCCGGATCGGTCTGCGAGAGCTTGAATATCTTTTGTACTGCCCGCTTCAGCTCCTCTTCGGTCAAGATCTCTTCATCCATTTCCGAACTCCCAAGCTCGTTGAGTCATCGTCTGCGCGGTTGCGCTTATGAATTAGTTCAGCAGCAGGACCGAAGGAATTTTCGCCGGATCGGCCAGGCGCAGCAGTTGATAACCGACGCCCGCAGTTCCCTGAAACAGGCTCGGGTTGAAGAAGCCATTATGAAACGCGATATTGAAGCCGCCGCGCTTGTTGCTGCGCGCCACGGTTCTTGCGGCGAGTCGCAGCGCTTTGCGGGACCACTCGCCCTGCGGAAACCGCTCGCCCGCAGTGCAGAGCGTATCCATGAGCCCTGCATTGCCACAACAGAGATGGTCGCGCGGCAGCAAATTGGCGCTGCTGGTTGACGCCAGGGCGGCCTGGATATCCCGCTGGACCTCACGCGTATCCATCATATCCAGGGCTGCGATCCGGCCCAGGCCGATTCCGGGCGCGCCGTGGCACCAGGCCATGCAGAACATCGGACTTTGCGAAAGCCTAACGGCGGCGCGCCGATAATCCGGCCAATTGTTCTGTTCGCTGACGAAAGCGCATTCCTCAAAACGGATGCCGTCGACCGCCGCTTCGTGGAATTGAGCGTCGGTTGTGACCTTGTAGAGTTGCAGCAGAGCGTAGGCGATGCCGGCCGCGCCGTGCGAAAAACCGGTGAGGTGGCATCCATCCAGGGTTGGCCAGGTCCTGAAGCCGAATTTGTCAAGCGCACGCCGTCGCAACAAATGGCGACCGCATGCGACGGCGCGGGCAAGAACCTCCGGCTCGCCGGTAGCGGCATAGCAAGCGAGCAGGCCGGGAATAGCGCCGGCGGAGCCGCTCATGGCATCGAGGCCATTGTCGTTTTCGATCTGATCCGGGCGAATTCGCAGCGCCGCCAACCTGGCATCGGCGATCAATTCGCCTTCACCCAGAAATTCACCGGCACGGGTCAACGCATATACGATCGAGGATAGTCCGGCATACCCGCCAAAGCCGAACTCGGCCAGTTCTTCATCGGTGGCAAGCTTGATCCAGCGCTGGATCGGTTTCAGAGAGGCATGCGCCAGGGCGTGGTAGGAAGACCCCGGCGAGATTTTTTCGAGCGCCGCAAAGAACAGACCAACGCCCGCCCGGCCGTTGTAAAGGTCGTTTTCCATCGGCTGCAAGGTATATCGTTCGGCTGCCGGCGCATAGTTCAGCACCATCCAGCCGAGGTCTCCGTTGGTCTGACGGAATGCCTTGGCTTCGATCTCGCTCGCCAACCGAGTTGCGGCATTGAGCAGCTCGTCTCTGCCCAACGGCTCGATCTCCCGATATTCTTCATATTCATCGCTTGCGGTAACGACCGATGGATCGGTCCCAAGATTGGCGCTGCGCACGTCGAACGAGCCGACGATCAGGCTGAGCTGCCATTGCAGATCCTCTTCGCTCAGGCCGCCGATCTTTTTCCGTGCGGCATTCCAGGCGGTATCGACGAAGCAATCGACGATCCGATTCCCGGGACCCACTCTCAAGGCATTTTCGTCGCCGCGCGCCGTAAACCTTGGAATGTCCAGTTTCCAAAGTGACGCCGTTTCTGCCTGTAGCAGCGGCCAGGTGATCGGCTTGTGCGGTGCCTTGAGCAGCCTCCGCGCGAGGACATCAAGTTGCGCGCCGAGATCGACACCGTCGCCGAGATAGGCGGGATGGAGAGCCCGTCGCAGGATCAGCGAATACAGCGCGGTCGATCGGTAGATGAAGCGGGATTCGTGCGCAAACATCGATCGCAGCGGCCCGTTCTCGTCGAGCAGCACATCCGCTTTCTCTCGCAGAAATCGAAAGGCCTCCTCGAAACCCCCGAGGATGATGTCGGTGTAGTCATTCAATACCGCAACTTGCCCATTCAGCTTCGGCAAATTGTGCGCGGGCGGCGGTCGCTGCAACTCGTAGGAATAGTCCATGCCGTCGGTATTGATATGTTTCCAGACGACAAGGTCGGCTTCGCCCTCTTCCAGTTCGGAGCGCGCCAGCCCCGAGATGTCAAAATATTGATGATCCACCTTGACGGGGTCGGGTAGCAGATCGGTCGCCAGCACGGAAAGGCGCAGCCGCGCTATCATTTCGTCGGCGTCATCGCCGTCGCCGACGGCAATTTTTGTTCGCTGATGATAAATGGTTTCCAGATCGATCGGTACGGGGTGCTCGCCGCTGGCGATCATGTTTTCAAAGTGGAAGTCGCTGCCGTTGAGTGCATAGACGAGGCAAAGGAAATTGCCGGTCCGCCGATAGTAACGGCGGATCTCCTCGTCGCTGGCGCAGGATCGGTGTTCGACATATTCGACCCAGCCGTAATCGCCGCGATCCAGAATGGTCAGAATGCGAAACGGCAACAGCGCCCCGAAGCGGTTGATCCACGCCACGAAATCGAAATACGCCCGATCGAGGCCGAGGCTTCTCGGCTTGTAGATGAGTTTAAGTCCGGACGAAAACTCAACCGAGATGACAGTACGCCCGCCATCATGCGGGTCCGAAAGACCCGTCTGTACGGCGATAGCGCCACCTGTTGGCTTGCACCGATTGAATGTTCTTTCGATTTCGGCAATGTCATCGAAAAGCCGTCGCTCGAATTCGCTGATGTTACCTACCCATCGCAGCACCGCCTCAGCCAGGAGGCGGGCCATCACGCAATATTCTTCGAATAGCGAACCCCAGCCATCCCGATAGACTTCCGTGATGAAGCGACGATACTGCGCGCGCGAAGTTATTTCCGGTTCAAGTTCCGCGGGCGGATCGGTTGCGAATTGGCGACATGCCAAAAAGGCCCGAAATTCCACGGCGAGCACACGCGCGGCAATCTCGGCAAGCCCTCGCAGAAGGTCGCGCGCGAACGCGTTCAACACATGGGCTGGAAGATTGCTTGCTCCCTCTGCGGCGAGCAGCGCCCGCGCGACTTCGACAAACGGCAGAAACAATTCTTCGAACGGCAGCGGATCGCCAGGCTCCAGATACGGGAATTTTGTTGCCGGCTCCGGCGAGACGGCGGCGTCTTGCGATCGCGGTGTCGCTTCCAGGACGCGATTTAATACCTCGCACCACTCGGGCAGCTTGAAATTCCAGGGGATATCGATGCGTCCTAACAACCGCCGCGGGTCGGTCGCGTCCAGCCCGTCCCGCGCCAGCCGATCGAGGAACAGCGCCTCGTCGCCGTCGCTGGCGGCGTTCCGCCATTGCTTCAGCCTTGTCTCGATTTCTTGCGGCTCGGGTGGGCTCTCGGCGCGGAGGTTGGCTGCGAGCCGTTCCCACACAGACAACGAGTCAACCGCGATTCTTGCGAGCCGATCTGGCGAGAGCAAAGACTCGGGCCCTTATTTTGAATCGAGTGTCTCGGATGATGGAAATATGTCTGCAGGTAGGGGAGATGTATTAAACTCTCCGCCTGAAGCGCTAGCGCAGGCGGAGAGGCAATCAATTCACGACTATTCGCGTTGTTGAAAAGGTCTCGATTTATTCAGGAGTTAGCGGCCCGCGGGCCCGATAGAAGCAGTTATTGAGCGTGCGCGGCGTCGAATTATTGCACGATCCTTCCATGCGAGCTGCGGGGCGCCTGCCACCCTCGACGGGCAGCATATGTTGCGTCAGCAGCGGCGGGAGCACGAAGGTACGAACGCCATCTTCACGGTTCTTCTCGGAGATAGGCATCGAAATTCCTTACCTTGGTGGGCAACGGCGTGCCCCCAAGCTGTTGCCCTCGGTCGCAAATGGGAGCGTAGCTAGTCTAAGCTGCGGCGGTTTGGTGTCAACAGAGGCTCATGGGGATTAGAAAATTAATGATCACCGATCGCGATCGCGAACAGAACGGCAAGCCCGCGTCGCCGGCGGGCCGGCGGTCGATATTGTCGATCATTATCCCTTTGCTTCCCTATACTTGGTCGCGCGCGCGCCCCGATTTGCAGCTGCGGGTGATCGTCGCCCTGCTGCTGCTGCTGGCGACCAAGCTTACGACGCTAGCCGTACCGCTGCTCTTCAAGCTGGTCACCGACGCGCTGGCCGGCTTCGAAGGCCCGCCGCCGGCGGGGCTACCCTGGCTGGTGTGGTTGGTGGCCGCGCCGGTCCCCATTGTGGTGGCGTATTGCGCCGCCCGCGTCTTGGAATCGTCACTCACACAGTTGCGCGACGGCCTGTTTGGCAAGGTGGCGATGCATGCGGTGCGCCGGCTTGCGGTGCGAACCTTTGCGCATCTGCATGAATTATCGCTGCGTTACCATCTCGAGCGCAAGATCGGCGGTTTGAGCCGCGTGCTGGAGCGAGGCCGCAACGGCATCGAAATCATCGTCCGGCTCGTCGCGATGCAGTTGCTGCCGACGTTCATCGAACTGCTGCTGATCGTCGGCTACATGATGTGGCAGTTCGACTGGCGCTACGTCGCCACAGTCGTACTCACCGTCGTGAGCTACGTCATTCTGACCTATCGGCTGACGGAATATCGGCTCGGAATCCGCCGGCAGGTCAACAGCACCGACACCGAGTCCAATTCACGGGCGATCGATTCACTGATCAATTACGAGGCGGTGAAGTATTTCAACAACGAGGATCGCGAGGTCGAACGCTACGATTCCGTGATGAAGCATTATGAGGACGCGAGCGTCAAGGCGATCGCATCGCTTTCCATGACGAATTCGGCGAACACGATCCTGTTCACCATCGGCCTCGGTATCGCGATGATCATGTGCGCGATCGAGGTCAAGGCCGGCACCAAGACAATCGGCGATTTCGTATTGGTCAACGCCATGATGCTTCAGCTCTATCAGCCGCTTTATTTCGTCGGTTTGGCATATCGGGAGGTCAAGCAGGCCGCGACCGACATCGAGGCCATGTGGTCGGTCCTGGCGGATGATCCGGAGGTCAAGGACCGGACCGGCGCGCGGCCGCTGGAAGTCGCAAGCGGCGCGATCCGTTTCGACAATGTTGTCTTTGCATATGAGCCGGAGCGAAAAATCCTCAACGGCGTCAGCTTCGAGGTGCCTTCCGGCAAATCGCTGGCCGTGGTTGGTCCGTCCGGGTCCGGCAAATCGACCATCGCCCGGCTGCTGTTTCGTTTCTATGATGTGACGTCGGGCCGAATTCTGATTGACGGTCAGGATATCAGCGAAGTGACACAAATTTCGTTGCGTGCGGCAATCGGGATCGTGCCGCAGGACACCGTGCTGTTCAACGACACCGTACGCTACAACATATGTTACGGCCGCTGGTCGGCAACGGACGCAGAACTCGAAGACGCAACGCGGCATGCGCAACTTGACGGTCTCATCGGCGTCGCATCCGAAGGCTACGAGACCGAGGTCGGCGAGCGCGGTTTGAAGCTTTCGGGCGGCGAAAAGCAGCGTGTCGCCATCGCGCGTACGATCCTGAAGAATCCGCGCATCCTGATACTCGACGAGGCGACCTCCGCGCTTGATACCCGGACCGAGAAGGAAATCCAGAACGCCCTGGACCGGATTTCCCGCAACCGGACGACGCTCATCATCGCCCATCGACTCTCAACCGTGGTCGACGCCGACGAGATCATCGTCCTCGACCAAGGCGTGGTGGCCGAGCGTGGCACGCATAAGGTCTTGCTTGCCAATGGCGGCCTCTATGCGAACATGTGGCGCCACCAACACGAGGCCAATGGGGCGCAAGCGGTTCGGAAGCCGGCTGACCGAGAGGCAAGAGCGGAATGATTCTCGGATCGGCGCGCAGCAGATTTTCGGCAGGAGCGATGCGCAATTGACGATGGCAAGCGGCCCCTCACATCCCAGCGATGCCGGCGGCGCAGGCCGCGACGATGATTGGCTGGCGCAGGCAATGTCCGCCCTGGACGACGAACGGCCGGAGGACGCGGAGCGAATGGCCGCCGAATTGCTCAAGGCCGATCCGCGCTGCACCGGAGCGCTGTACGTTTTTGGTTGCGCACTGATCATGCAGGGCCGCGCCGGGGAGGCGATTGCACCGCTCGAAGCCGCATCAGGAGACTGCGACGATCCGGAATGCCACACCGTGCTGGCGATCGCGCTGCGTCAGGTCGGCCGCCACGAGGATGCGGTCGGCCGCCTGAAACTCGCGATCGAGCGGCATCCCGCTTATGCCGCGGCGTTCAACGAGCTTGGTTATCTCCTGGTCCTGATGGAGCGCTATGACGAGGCAGCCGACGTCCTCAGTCAGGGCATCGAAATCGCGCCGACGATGCCGCCATTGTCTATCCAGCTTGGTTATGCGGAACTGTCTCGCCGCAATTGCGCCGATGCCAAAGTCGCCTTTGCGCGGGCGCTCGACATTTCGCCGCGCTCGCATGACGCCCTGTTCGGGATGGCCAAGGCGCATCAGGAACTCGGCGAGAACGAGGCGGCCGTCGATTACTTTCGGCGTTATCTGGCGGACCGTCCAAACGATTCCGGGGCTTGGCTCAATCTCGGACATTGTCTGCTGGAGCTTGGCCAGCTTGAACCCGGCTACGAATCCTTCCGCCAGGCAGCGCGCGGCGATGCAGAGCGCTACGGTACCGCGCTGACCTCCCTGGCGGCGGCGGCGCGCGGCCGGTTTTGGCTCAGGCCCAGCGCGGCGGCGCGATTCTTGCGGCCGCAACCCTAGAATGGGTTAGCGCTTCTGAACCCGAAAGCGGCGGCGGTACACATCCGCCTGCTGTCCGATGGCGTGGCGCGTTTCAATCAATCGCGCGTTTTCTTCGGCGGAGAGCACTGCGAACCGGCTGGCCCAGCTCTCACGTTTCACCGGCAGGCATTGCGCCACCGGTGTGCCCTTCGGTAGCACGCCGTTGAACCCGGCATCATGCCAGTGCGCCGGGAAATTCACCGGGCTGTCGTGGAAGGTGTCGCAATCGACGAGGCCGGTGAACGTGGTAAATGGCAGGTCGGCGCGATTGACCGGGTGGGTGAACAGAATCGAGTAACCCGGCGGCGCTTCGATGGTCCAGAAGTTGTTAAATTTGATGATGAAGCGGTCTTCGTCGGAGAACGGCGTGCCGGCGACCTGGCTGGAATCGTGAAACCCGATCGGCGAATGCGAATATTCGCTGACGTATTCCTTGGGGACTTCGAAGTTCCAGCTAAATTCGCCGTCCCGCACTTCAAGGTCGACCGGC
>JAJYAH010000827.1 GCA_021779635.1 Pseudomonadota bacterium
GCAGAAAAACCTGCAAATCGCGGAAATCGATGATCACGCGTCCCAGCGCGTCGAATTCTGCTCATTTAGGTTTCGCCGCCGGAAGCGAGCTCGGTAGCGTCCGATCTCACTCGAACAGCGGACGTTGCGACGTCCCTCATCGGTGTTTGTCGATCACAGCGTCAGCGCGCGAAGGCCTTCGCCTTCCTGTCACTCACGCAACGCGATTCCATGGCCGTTTCCACGCTTGTTCCAACAGTCCCACCAGCGATCGGGCGTTATTATGGACCGGACCGGATGCGATAGCGTCGCACCGGCCTTGCAATATCAAGAGGAGAGAAAAGATGCCGCTCATCGAGGTTCATTTGATCGAGAAAGTCTTTGATTCCGATCAGAAAAAGCAGATCATCGAAAAGCTCACCGATGCAATGGTCAGCATCGAAGGCGAAAATATGCGAAATGTGACCTGGGTCAAGATTTCGGAAGTCACAAGCGGCGAGTGGGGCATCGGCGGTCAGCCGTTAACGACCGAAGCAGTCAAGGCGCTTGCCGCGGGCAAGAAGGCCGCTTGAGAACTGCGTGAACGGGGGGCGTCAAGCAAGATCGATTGTTTCGGCGGCCTTGCGAAAGAGCAAGGCCGCATCCGTGGAGAACTGGAAAGCCTTCAAATAATCATCGACGGTGAACAGGGGTCGCACCGCACGAATTGCGCCCGCATAAGTTCGCGCCTGCTCTAGCTGGCCTGCAAGCGTGTGACAGAAGGCGGCGATCGCAAGGATCAGGACATGGGCGTTCGGTTGCATCGCCGCCTTGGCCGACCAGGCGACTGCTTCGTCAAACTGCTGGAGCCGCACATGGGCCATCGCTTTGCTACCAAGCATGCCGAACAGAAGTGGATCAAATGGGCTCAGAAGGCGCGAGTGGTCGGCAGCCTTGATCGCCGCGATCGGATCGCCCGACTGCGATTGTACGAAGGCAAGGGTGTAGTGGCCTAGCGCGAAATTGGGACTTAGGTCCACAGACTGCCGCAACTCACCGACCGCTTCGTCATGCCGGCCGCTGAGCCAAAGTGCTCTCCCCATCGCCCAATGCGCGGAAGGATCGTGTTCGTCGACGATCAGGCCGCGACCCGCAATCTCCAATGCACGCGCCGTGTGCTGTTTGCGATCACCCCAGTGCTGGAACGCGCTCTGCCAATGGGTGAACGACAGGCCGGCGTGGGCCCGAGCGAATGTTGGGTCGAGCCGTACCGCCATCTCGAAGAATTGGCGGGCGGTCTCGTTCTCTGTCTCGGTGAAGCGGTACATGTGCCAAAGGCCACGGTGATAGGCCTGCCAAGCATCAAGCGAATCAGGCGGCCTCAGCACGGCGCGATTGCGCTCAACTGCTTCGATCTCGCTTGCGATTGACGCGACAATCCGGTTGCCGATGTCGTCGATGACCGAAAAGACGCCGTCCTGCTTGCAGTCGAAATCCTCCGACCAAAGAATTCTCGCTGTTGCGGTCTCTATCAACTCCACACTTACGCCGAGCCGGCCTGGCCGCCGTCGGATCGATCCGCTGGCCACATAGTCGACGTTGAGCCGCCGCCCGGCCCCTTCGGGTCCCAGTCCTCGAACCCCGAGCGCGAATACCGATCCCTCAGCAATGACGAAGAAGTTTCGCAGCTTGGCGAGGCGCGTAATGATGTCATGTGTCAGGCCGTCGGCCGTTTCGCCAGCACCTTCGCGCCGGTCTGGAAGCGCGTGGAAGGGCATCACGGCCAAGGAGGGTCGGCGGGCCGCTTTCGCAGCGGCTTCCGCTCGGAGGTCGGGCGCTGAAGGTATCGATAAGTCAACAACGGCGCTCCCTGGTCTCGCTATCGACCGCGCTTCGCAGATGACCTGCCAAGCGGTCTGGATCGGCTCAAAATCGACGCGCTCCGCCTGGTACAGCCGCTCTATCGCCGCCAAGCGCTGCTTGCACGCGTCGATACGACCAAGCTTGTTAAGGCGGCGCAAAAGTTCGGTCTGCGCGTAGTTATCAAACGGCGCAATCTCGACCCATTTTTCCAGTGCGGCGACGCCTTGGCTGGATTCGGCGGGCAAGCTCTCGACGAGCCGCTGAAGAAGTGCAGCGCGAAAGGTGGCGAATCGGCTTTTCTGTCCGGTTAACCACAGATTGAATTCCGGGCAGCGTTCGATGAAGAGCCCTTCGAGCAGTTCGCCGCCGTAGAGCGCCGAGAGAACCTGTAGCTCATCGCCGCTGAGCGTTTCGACCCCTCTTTCCATGGCGGAAGCGACTTCGACCGCGTCCGCGGACCATCCGCCCAGCCGCAGCGCGACGGAATCGCCGGACGTAACCAGAATATTTCCGCCGGAGTCGCCGAGCAGCCCCCTCAACTTGCTGAGGCACCAGCGAAGCTCGCCTCTGGGGTCGTTGGCAGCCTCGTCCCACAGCAATTCGCACAACCGGCTGCGCCGGGCCGCACGTCGTGTGAGCGCGAGGTAAGCGAGGAGACCGCACGTCTTGCGCGAGGCTGGCAGTTCCAGCGCCGCACCGTCCCGCGCAATCGCCAACGGGCCGAGCATGCGGAGCCGGATGACGGCGGACTGGCATCCCAACGGGCTCAATTCCATCGACATTTCCACGGTCGCTCCAACGGCGGAGGCCTCCAAAGACTTGTATCATCGAATTTATTCAGCCGCATCCGAGCGTTCGTCGGATGCCCGTCAGACAGGAGAATTCCTATGCCGACTGCAACCGCCATCAGAAGCGCGCGGGGCCGTGGCCGCCTCTTCGACAGTATCCTCGATACGGTCGGCGATACCCCCGCGGTCCGGATCAACAATCTGGGCGTCGAAGGAAGGACAATCTACGTCAAGGCGGAATTCTTCAACCCGGCCTCGTCGGTCAAGGATCGGCTCGCCCTCAATGTGATCGAGGCGGCCGAGCGCGCCGGCACCCTGCGGCCCGGACAAACCGTTGTCGAGGCGACCAGCGGCAACACCGGGATCGGCCTTGCCATGGTCTGCGCCCACAAGGGCTATCCCCTCGTGGTCACGATGGCCGACAGTTTCTCCGTCGAGCGGCGCAAACTCATGCGCATGCTTGGAGCGAAAGTGATCCTGACGCCGCGGGCCGAGAAGGGCTTCGGTATGTATCAGAAGGCGGTCGAATTGGCGGAGGTCCACGGCTGGTTCCTCGCTCGGCAGTTCGAGACGGAGGCAAACGCCGACATCCACGAGAACACGACCGCTCGCGAAATCATCAATGATTTCGCCGGGCAGCGCCTGAACGTTTTTGTCACCGGCTACGGGACCGGTGGAACGGTGACAGGCGTTGCGCGCGTACTTAGACGTGAGCGGCCTGAGACCCGTATTGTGCTGTGCGAACCTGCCAATGCCCAACTGGTCAACAGCGGTACCACTCAGAAGCGCACTGCCGGCGGCGCACCGGCGGCCAGCCATCCGGCATGGGAGCCGCATCCAAT